>JBDHQY010000029.1:0-11240 GCA_039807315.1 Steroidobacter sp.
CGGCCGGTGCGGCGCGTGATCCCGCCGCTGGCCGGCATCGACTTCTCGGCGCTGTTCGTGATCATCGCCCTGCAAGCGCTGTACATCGCCATCAATTGACGCTTTTCCATGTCCGCCGTCCGCTGGCAAGGCACATCGCTGCTGCTGGACCTGCAGATCCAGCCGGGCGCCGCGCACGACGAACTCGTGGGCCTGCATGGAGAGCGGCTCAAGATCAGAATCAGCGCGCCGCCGGTGGATGGGCGCGCCAATCGCCACCTGATCGACTACCTTGCCGAACTCTTCGGTGTGCCGCGGGCGCGAGTCATATTGCTGCGCGGTGAAACCGGGCGCGCCAAGACGGTCCGCATCGAGTCACCGGCACAGGTGCCGCCCGAGATCCAGGCGCTGCAGCCACGATCGTGATTCGACTGCGCGGCTGCGACCGCCTTCCGCCATTGCCGGTTTCGTTGCCGGCGTCCGTCGCAAACCTTGCGATGACACTCACCACCCATAGATAGGTACCTGCCATGCCGGCGCGCCGGAGCTTGGTTTATAGTGCAAAGCGGTAGTGGTTCAATGCAGGAGCTTCGCAATATGCAGACGACGACAGTCACCGGGCGCGCCCTTTGCGCCGCAATAGTCCTGGCCGCCACCACGCTGCTGGGTGGGTGCAACCGGGGCCCGGTGGCGAAGGCACCGCCGGCACAGGAGCTCAGCGAAACCTTCCATGACTTCGGCAATTACGAGATTCACTTCAATGCGCTTCGAACCGATACCCTGACGCCGGAGATCGCCCGTTCGTACGGCATCCAGCGCAGCACCAATCGCGTGCTGCTCAATGTGGCCATCCTGCACAAGGAAGCGGACCAGGCGCCGCGCAAGCCAGTGAACGGCACGGTGCAGGTGGACGCGTACAACTTGAACGGACAACTGAAGAACCTGCAGATGCGCCGCATCTCCGAAGGCGAAGCCATCTATTACATCGGCGAGGTCTCGATCGCCGGCGCCGAAATCCTGGTGTTCGACATCAGCGTCACCCCCGACGGCGAATCCGAGCCGTTCAAGGTCAAGCTCAAGCGCGAGTTCTATTCCAATTGAAGCGCGCTCGGCAGCGACGTCGCCATCCCACGACGCATTCGCAGCAGCGCGTGAAAGCCTTAAAAACACGCTAAAAAAACCTCGCTGCGGCTTATTCCACGGCGAATCTTGTGCTATTTTCCCGCGCGACTCGCAGCCGACGCGACCTGTCAGAAGCAAAATGCGGGCGCGAAATCGTCACACCCACAGGAGATTGCAAATGGCGAAAAAGAATGCAGCCCCGACCAAGTCGGAAATCCTTGCCCAGATTTCCAAGGATACGGGCCTTGCAAAGAAGCAGGTCAGCGACGTGTTCGAATCGCTGGGCGTCGTGGTGAAGAAGAGCCTGAAGAGCTCGGGACTGTTCACCCTGCCCGGCCTGCTGAAGATGAAGGTGGTGAAGAAGCCGGCCACCAAGGCCCGCGAAGGCGTCAACCCCTTCACCGGCGAGAAGATGACCTTCAAGGCCAAACCCGCCAGCAAGAAGGTGCGCATCGCCGCGCTGAAGAACCTCAAGGAAATGGTGAACTGATACCGTTCACATCCTCCGGGGCAGCCGCACGCGCCGCGTTCTGCTCCGGAGGGTTGCCCGCCCACCGGCCTTTGCCTGCAGGCCGTGCCGCCGTCGCGGCTACCGATCCATCACCGTCTTGAGCTTCAGCCGCACCCGGTCGCGATCCGAGATGTGCAGCAATCCGGCGACGCGCCGGATCAGATGTTCCTCGTGCTTGTCGATGTGCCCGTCGGCATGGCTCACCTGCCACAGCATCTCGATGATGGCCAGCTTTTCGGCCTCCGGCAGCTCGGCGTTCAGACGGTGCGTGAATTCATGCAGGGACACGGCGCGGTCGGCACGATGCATGGCCTCGATCATCAGCTCATCGACGCTCTGCCGGCTCAGGCCGAAGCGCTTGCCCAGGAGATGCCGGATCGCCTCCAGCTCGGCGGCGGACTCGGAAAAATCAGCACGCGCCAGCTCGATCAGCAGCGCGGCCGTGGCCAGATCCAGCGGCTCGCGCCGCTGCAGCACCGCGCTGGAGGCCGGTTCGCTGCCGAAAATCCGCTTCAATTGATCGAGCACGGCGTTCTCCGTTGCTTCAGGACGTGCGCCCGACCCATTGGATCACCACGTCGCGCAACTCGTTCATGCGGCCGTGGAAAAAATGATCCGCGCCCGACAGCAGCGCCAGCTCGGGCGGGGTCGACAGCTTCGCCACCCATTGCTGGATCTCGGTCGCGTCCACCAGCTCGTCGCGATCGCCCTGCACCAGCAGCCATGGACAGGTCGGCAGCTTCGAGGTATCCACTGCAACGCGGCGCACCGCCGGAGCCACCGTCACCAACCGCCGGGCCTGGCGCAGCAGGGCCGTGCGAATCGCGACACCGCCGCCGAAGGAGAAGCCTCCCAGCCACAGTTCCGCTCCGGGCCAGCGCGACAAGGCCCAATCCACCACCGCGACCGCATCGTCGGTTTCGCCGTTGCCTTCGTCGTACTTTCCGGCGCTGGCGCCGACGCCGCGGTAGTTGAAACGCAACGCGCGCACGCCGAGCTCATTGCAAGCCTTCGCCAGCATGTGCACGACCTTGTTGGTCATGGTGCCGCCATACACCGGATGCGGATGACAGATGACCGCGATACGCGGACGGGCGGATTCGACGATGGCGCCGGACGCATCGAGCGGCGTTTCGAGAATGGCTTCGAGATTGCCCACCGGGCCGGCGATGCTCAGGGACTCGGCGGCGGGACGCACCAGGGAACTCATCGATGAACTCGTCTCCTGCAGTTGAAGAAGGCACCCGGCAGGGGCTGCCGAGCAGCGTAACCAATGCGTCGGGCGCTGGCGAGACGCGCAACGCTGCCACGGCGGCAATCCTTGAGGTAGCCTTTGCAGCGGAACTCCGCTGCGCGGCGCGGGTTGTGCAAAGACCTGCACCGCGCCTCCAACCGTTCAGGAACCGCCATGAAATTGTCTTCCGCCAGCTTTCTGCCCGACCAGCCCCTGCCGCAGACCTGCGCCTTCGGCAAGCACGACCCGGTGCTGCACATCGGCCTGGCGCCGAACCACAACCCGCACCTGAAATGGTCCGGAGCACCGGCGCAGACGCGCTCGTTCGCCCTGATCTGCGTGGATGCGGATGCACCCACCAAGCCGGACGACGTCAACAAGGAAGGCCATGTGGTGCCGGCCAGCCTGCCGCGAGCGCCGTTCTACCACTGGGTGATGGTGGACATTCCCGCCGCCACGCACGAAATCGCCGCGGGCGAATGCTCCAGCGGCATCGTGGCCGGCGGCAAGAAGGAATTGCCCGGCCCGGGCAGTTCGCGACAGGGCGTCAACGACTACACCGGCTGGTTTGCCAACGATCCGGACATGGCAGGCACTTACCGCGGCTACGATGGACCGTGTCCACCGTGGAACGACATGCGCGTGCATCACTACACCTTCACCGTGTATGCGCTCAGCTGTGAACGGTGCCCCGTGGAAGGCAATGACTTCACTGCGCCGCAGGTATTGCAGGCGATCCGGCCATTCGTGCTGGCACAGGCGGAAATCACCGGCACGTACGCGATCAATCCGACGATCTGACGGGCTGTACCGAAGAATCGGCCCCTGCGTCTCGTCGCACCCATGCAGAGCTTGTCCCGGCGCAGGCGGGCATTCCTATGGGCTCCCGCTGGCGCGGGAATGACGCGGCACTGACTCAGTTGCCGCAGACCGCTGGGCTCGCCCGCAGCGATGCGCCGGCTCAGCGCTTTTTCTCGATCGCCAGCAGCTCGATATCGAACAGCAAGGGCGCATTCGGCGGGATGACGCGTCCGGCGCCCCGCGGGCCATAGCCAAGGGATGACGGCACCATCAGCAGGCGCCGCCCACCGACCTGCATGCCGACCACGCCCTGGTCCCAGCCCGGGATCACCGAACCGGCTCCCACGGCAAACCGGAACGGCTGACCGCGGTCGCGCGAGCTGTCGAATTTGCGGCCCTGGTGATCCGGCGTCCCCGGCTCGTAGAGCCAACCGGTGTAGTGCACGACCGCGATCTGCCCGGCGGCGATCGGCTCGCCGGTGCCGATCGCGACATCGTCCTTCGCCAGCTCCGTGATCGCCGCAGCGTCCGACATCGAAGGCGGCGGTGCCTGAGGCTTGCAGGCCGCCAGCGCCAGCGCGCCGACGAGCGCCGCCAGCACCACTTTGAACGTCACTTGCGATCTCCCATCGCGAGCAGCAGTCGATTCAGCCGCTGCACGAATGCAGCCGGATCGGCCAGCTGACCGCCATCGGCCAGGGTCGCCTGCTCGAACAACAGCATGGCCAGCTCGTCGAATGCAGCTTCTTCCGCGGTCGATTCCAAACGCAGCAGCAGCGGATGCCCGGGATTGAGCTCGAGCACCGGTTTGGTGATCGGCGCCTTCTGGCCGGCCGCTTCCAGGATGCGGCGCATCTGCATGCCCATGTCGTTCTCGCCCAGGACCAGGCACACCGGCGAATCGGTCAGGCGGCTGGTCACGCGCACGTCGCTGACCTGATTCTCGAGCGTCTTCTTCAGGCGCTCGACCAGGGCCGCGTGCTCCTTCGACAGCGTTTCCTGCGCCTGCTTTTCCTCTGCGCTCTGCACCGAGCTCAGATCGAGATCGCCACGCGCCACATTGCGGAGACTCTTGCCGTCGAACTCGCGCAGGTGATCCATCAGCCACTCGTCGACGCGATCCGACAGCAGCAGCACCTCGATGCCCTTCTTGCGTAGCACTTCCAGATGCGGGCTGGATTTCGCCGCCGCGAAACTGTCCGCGATCAGATAGTAGATCGACGTCTGGCCGGGCTTCATGCGCGCCAGGTAGTCCTCCAGAGAGACGTCCTGCTCTTCCTTGTCGGTCTGCGTGGAAGAAAAGCGCAGCAGCTTGGCGATGCGTTCGCGATTGTTATGGTCTTCGGCCGGGCCTTCCTTGAGCACGCTGCCGAATTCCTTCCAGAAGGTGGCGTACTTCTCCGGCTCGCCCTTGAGCTTGTCCAGCATGTCGAGCGCGCGGCGGGTCAAGCCGGTGCGGATGGTGTCGATGGCGGGATCCTGCTGCAGCATCTCGCGCGAGATGTTCAGCGGCAGATCGGCTGAATCGACGATACCCTTGATGAAGCGCAGGTACAGCGGCAGGAACTGCTCGGCGTCGTCCATGATGAAGACGCGACGCACATACAGCTTCAGTCCCCGCACACCGTCGCGGTGCGACAGGTCGAAGGGCGCGCGCGACGGAACGTACAGCAGGCTGGTGTACTCCTTCTTGCCTTCCACCTTGCCGTGCGACCAGGCGAGCGGCTCGCTGAAGTCGTGGGTGACATGGCGGTAGAACTCCTTGTAATCCTCGTCCTTCAGCTCGGTGCGCGGCCGGGTCCACAGCGCCTGCGCGTGATTGATCGTTTCGTATTCCGCTTGCTGCTGGTCCGAGTCCTTGGCCGCGGGCTTCTTCATGCGTACCGCGAAGGCGATGTGATCGGAATATTTGCGCACCAGCGCACGCACACGGTACTCGTCGGCGAACTCGTACTCGCCTTCCTTCAGGTGCAGCACGATCCGGGTGCCGCGTGCCGGCAGCTCCACGCTCGAGACCGTGAACTCGCCGTCGGCCTTCGATTCCCAATGCACGCCCTCGCTCGCGGGCGTACCGGCGCGGCGCGAGAACACTTCGACACGATCGGCGACGATGAACGAGGAATAGAAGCCGACGCCGAACTGGCCGATCAGCTGCGCATCCTTCTTCTGATCGCCGCTCAGCTTGGAGAGGAATTCCGCGGTGCCGGACTTGGCGATGGTGCCCAGATGCTCGATGGCTTCCTGGCGCGTCATGCCGATGCCGTTGTCGGTGATG
This sequence comes from Steroidobacter sp., assembly GCA_039807315.1. Classification (GTDB taxonomy): domain Bacteria; phylum Pseudomonadota; class Gammaproteobacteria; order Steroidobacterales; family Steroidobacteraceae; genus Steroidobacter. Next base: position 5,923 of record JBDHQY010000029.1, read on the forward strand.
GTGACGGTGTGCGCCTGGCTGTCGGTGTCGATGCTGATGCTCAGCTCGGTTTCGCTCCCCAGCAGCTCCGGGGCGGCCAGCGCTTCGAAACGCAGCTTGTCGCAGGCGTCGGAAGCGTTGGAGATCAGCTCACGCAGGAAGATTTCCTTGTGGCTGTACAGCGAATGGATCATCAGCCGCAGCAGCTGCTTCACCTCCGCCTGAAATCCCAAGGTCTGGGTGGCTGCTTCAGTCATCGTTCTGCTCCAGAGATTCTCGAAAGGGTGCGGATGATAGGGGACGGAAGCGCATATGCGGCACACCCATCCTCATTTCAAGGGCTGCTGCACGGCAACGGGCCGCGGCGTTCGCGGCTGCAACGCAACGACCCCGCTGGCGGCGGGGGCAGCCATGAATGACGGGGGTTGAGGACTAGCGCCGGTCGCGCCCGGCGACGGCGCGGGCAAGATGTCGACGGCCGACTTCGAGAAGCGAGGCCGAGAGCAGGACCGACAGCGCGGCGAGAGTCACGTGCGGGGCGAGAGCCAAGCCGAAACCGCTGGCAGCGAACAGCGCGAGGGCGAGCAGCAAGCCGGCAATCCGTGGCGCCAGGTGGCGCAGCGCGCCCAAGGCATCGTCCATCTCATCGACCCACAGCAACAGGAATTCCATAAGGACCCTCGCGTACGCAACGACTCTACCCCTGCGCCCGACGCCGACGGCGTGAGACGGCTCACAGGCGGGGGCCGCGAGCGTGCAGCGTACCGGGGAGCACGTCACAAAGTCGTGCTTGCACAGGGATACCCCTGATGCGTAGGCTGCGAGACACCCGTAACCCATCGGTCTCGCCGCAGCTCAATGCAGAAGATCGTTCTATTGAATCCCAAAGGTGGTTCGGGAAAAACCACGATCGCGACCAATCTGGCCAGCTATTTCGCTGTTTCCGGCCTCCGGCCGACCCTGATGGATCTGGATGCGCAGGGCTCGAGCACGCGCTGGCTGAGCAAGCGCACCGCGGGACAGGAGCCGATTCACGGCATCGCCGGCTACGAGCGCAACTCGCGAGTCACACGCAGCTTCGCCACGCGTCTGCCGCTCGACAGCGAACGGCTGGTGGTGGACACGCCGGCCGCCCTGGAGCCGCAGAGCCTGCCCGACATCACTCGCAACGCCACCGCCATCCTGGTGCCGGTGCTGCCCTCCGACATCGACATCCATGCCGCCGCCAAGTGCATTTCCGATCTGCTGCTGATCGCCAAGGTGCGGCGCGACGAGCACCGGATCGCGGTGATCGCCAATCGTGCCAAGAAGCACACGCTGATGTACCGCTCGCTGATGAAGTTCCTGGAGACCCTGCACATCCCGGTGGTGACCACGCTGCGCGATTCGCAGAACTACATCCGGGTCGCCGAGTCCGGCGCGGGCCTGTTCGAGATGAAGCCGGCCCAGGTGCGTGAAGATCTGGAGCAGTGGCTGCCGCTGGTGGGCTGGCTGGCGCAGCGCCGGCCGATTCCGCTGCAGGCAGGCGCGCCCGCCATGACCTCGCTGTTGCGATCCAGCTCGATCGCACCGACCGCCGAGGCGACGCCGGCGGTCGCACCGTTGCCCGGCTGAACCTATTTCCGCTCCTTGTCCCAGCCGTGCCGGACCTTGTCGGTCCAGCTCTTGTAGTTGCTCCAGCTGTTCAAAGAGCGCGTGATCGCCGCATGCCGCGGATTCGCCGGTTGCGAGCGATCCAGCCAGCCGCGCTGAGTGTCACGCAACTGCGTGCCGGCGCGAACCACGGAACCGGCTCCCTCGCCGACCCATGCGCGGTGCGAGCCAGTCGTCATCAGCTCATCGCGTTTGTGCTCTGACATGATCGTGCTCTCCTGTTGGAGCGCACGTTAATGACGGGTCGTCCGGGCACGTGAGGAACTGCATCACAGCGATGCATCGCCGTCGCAGTATTGCGACTGCCATCGCAATCGCGCGCGTCTCGTGTCGGGTGCAGCTCACACAAAAATTGTCGGAAGCGATTTTCGACATCGCGCCGGCGATGTCCCGCCGGCCGGCTGCCAGCGGATGGCGGCCACGATGTCGCTCCTTCTCGCGCGATTTAACCGGCGATTATTACCGCCTGCGCCAGCGGCACGAGCGGCAGTTCATACGGCCGTCGAAGGAGCCGACAGCAGTGCGGCGAACGCCGGCTTCAACTCATCGAGAAGGTCGTGAATCGCCGCGGGCACCAGACTGCTGTAGACATCGAGCAGCACGATGGCGTTGACGATGGCGTCCTGACGGCTCGCGGCACGCAGACGCTGTGCCATGCCGCGATTCACGGCGTGCATGCCGCGATACACGCTTTCGAGATGCTGCAGATCGAAATCGGGTTTACCGCCGTCACGCGCGATGAAGTGCTGCGCGACCAAGTACATCGCCGCCACACGATATGCCGTCTCCGACTCGTTGGAGAACGGCAGATGGAAGCGCGCCATCGGGCGGAACACCGCAGTGCGCGGGCAGCCGCTCGACGCCATGATCAACCCCATGAGCGATGCCAGCGCCTGCTGCGCCGACAGCGTTGCGACGACGGCGCGCTCCTCGCTTTCCACCGTCACACGAACCTGGTCGTAGGAAACCAGGTCGGTGAAGCCGTCGATGACGCCCGCCAGGTGCCGTGCCGCCGGACAATGCTTCACCTGCGCCGCATCCAACGGACAGTCCTTGCACTGGTTGAAGCCGAGCTCGGCCCAGGCCGGCGGCTCGATATCCGGCAACGCAGCCAGCTCGGCGCTGTCGTGATCGATCTGCAGATCGAAAACCCGCTCGCGCGAGTCCGGCAGCGCAAAACGATAGGTCAGCCGCATAGTATTCACGCGTGGCGGGTGCTCCGTGGGCGGTTGCGTCGTCAGGAGACCAGGCGGTAGCAAGGCTGGTATTCGCCCGCCAGCTTCATGCGCTTGGCGGCCACGAAGCCCGCCAGCAGCTCGTCCAGCAGCCGCATGATCTCGCGATCGCCGTGCAGCTCGAACGGTCCATGCTGCTCGATGGCATGAATGCCCTGCTCCTTGACGTTGCCCGCCACGATTCCCGAGAAGGCGCGGCGCAGGTTCGCCGCGAGCATGTGCGGCTCAAGACCGCGCCGCAGCTCGAGCTTGGCCATCGCCTGGTGCGTGGGCTCGAACGGCCGTTGAAAGTCCGGCTGGATCTTCAGCAGCCAGTTGAAGTTGTAGGCATCGCTGCGGGCGCGGCGGAAGTCGCGCACTGCTTCTATGCCGTGCGCCATCTCGCGTGCCGCCTGCGCCGGATCGGCGATCACGATCTTGTAGCGCTGCTGCGCCAGCGGACCGAGCGTAGCGCCGATGAAACGATCGATCTGGCCGAAATATTCGGCGGCCGAGGCCGGGCCGGTGAACACCACCGGCAGCGGCTGCTCGGCATTGGCCGGGTCGAGCAGGATGCCGAGCAGATAGAGGATTTCCTCGGCGGTGCCGGCACCGCCCGGGAAAATGACGATCCCATGCGCGCTGCGGACGAACGCCTCCAGGCGCTTCTCGATGTCCGGCATGATGACCAGCTGGTTGACGATGGGATTGGGCGGCTCGGCGGCGATGATGCCGGGCTCGGTCATGCCGATGTAGCGGCCGTCGCGGATACGTTGCTTGGAATGACCGATGGTCGCGCCCTTCATCGGACCCTTCATCGCGCCCGGCCCGCAGCCGGTGCACACACTGAGCGCGCGCAACCCGAGCTCGTAGCCGACTTTCTTGGTGTAGTCGTACTCGGCCGAGCTGATCGAATGCCCGCCCCAGCACACCACCAGATCCGGCCGGCCGCGGTAGTCGAGAATCCGCGCATTGCGCAGGATGTGGTAGACGGCGTTGCTGATCGCCGCCGAATCGTTCATGTCGAAACGGTTGCTGCCCAGGATCGCATCGTGGATGTACACGATGTCGCGCAGCACCGAGAACAGATGCTCCTTGATGCCGCGGATCATGCGGCCGTCGACGAACGCGCCGGGCGGCGCGTTGCGTACATCGAGCTTGATGCCCCAGGCCTGGCGGCCCAGCCGGATATCGAAATCCTTGTAGCGCTCGAAAATGTCGCGGACGTCGTCGGTCTGCAGTCCCGAGGTCAGCACCGCCAGCGCGCAACGGCGGAACAGGCTGTAGACGTGGCCATGACCGGCACTCAGCAGCTGCGCGACTTCACGCTGCGACAGATTCTCCAGGCTGCCGAGCGGCGAGACGCGGGCATCGACCGGAGCATCCGGCTCGACCTGCGACAGGGAAACCGAGGCGGGACCATCGTTGACGGCCGTGTTCACGGCCGGATCTCGATCGGCGTATCCGGCGGTGTCATCAGCCAGATCTCGACCATGTCCGAGTTCGACACGGCGATGCAGCCCTCGGTCCAGTCCACGTTGGAGTAATAGTCGCGCGGCTTCTTCGGCGTGTTCGGTTGGCCGTGGATCATGATGGCGCCGCCGGGGCGCTGGCCCAGCTTGCGGGCGTGCTTGACGTCGGCCTCGTTCGGGTACGACACCAGGATGGACAGGAAGTACTCGCTGTTCGGATTGCGCCGGATCAGCTTGTACTTGCCCTCCGGCGTGCGGAAATCCCCTTCGAACTCCTTGTGTCCTTCGGGACGCAGGCCGAGCGCGACCTTGTACGAGCGCAGCACCTCACCCTTGCGCAGCAACTCCAGGGTTCGCTGCGACTTGCGCACGATCACCGAATCCGCGAGCGGCAAGGCCGCCTCGAGGCTCGAGCTGGCGATGGCGGAGGAGGACAACGGCCCTTCGGCCCGCGCCGACAGGCTCAGGGCAGCGCAGAACAGGGCGAGCGCGGCGCGGCCCAGCATCCTTCGATGACCCGGTCGCAACAGATCTTGGCTGTAATGCATGGGCTGGCAGTATAACTTGGCTTATGTTCAAGGACGGTAGCTGCGGACGCGAAAAAACGCCTGCGATCCGCTTCACGAAATGCCACGCGCGCGGCTCAATCCAGCGCCTCGAGCCTCACCGCGGTGCATTCCCGCAATCCAGGGCCGGTTTCGGCGACCAGCCGGTAGTGGCGACCGGCGAAAACCTCGACCTCGAGCGAGTGCCGCGTGATGCTCTGTGTTTCCTGGATACGACAATCCACCAGCAGTCGGTGCGTGCCAGGCAACACGTCGACGCCGTTTTCGCCGAGATTCAAGGTCCGGCCATCGACCTGCCGCAACAGCACCGACAGCGGCGCACCGGCGGTGAAACGCAGATCGCCGCTGATGCGCGCGACCTCGTCCCGCGGCAGCTTGGCGCCTTCGTAGCTTTGCTGTGTCAGGCAGCCGGCGCACAGCAGCGCCAGGGCCGG
>JBDHQY010000030.1:0-11187 GCA_039807315.1 Steroidobacter sp.
TTCGTTACCTGAATCCACAGGCGGCGCGCCTGCTCGGTGTGCAGGCGCACCAGGCGATCGGCCGATTCTGCGGCGACGTGCTCAAGCCCTGCGCCGAGAACGGCCAGCGGCCGTGCGACACGAATTGTCCGATCCTGCAGGCGCGTGTCGAAGGCAGCGCGCTGGCGACCGAGAAGCTCAACGTTCGCGAAGGCTCGCCGCGCACCACCATCATCACCAGCGCCGCGCCGGTGGATGAGCTGCAGGTACAGGTCATTCGCGACGAGACCGAGCTTGAAGGGGTGCGGCGCGCCCGCGATTCGGTGCTTGCCAATATCTCGCACGAGTTCCGCACGCCGCTGGCCGCGCAGCTGGCATCGATCGAGTTGCTGCACGAAGGCATGGATACCATGCCCAAGGAGCAGCAGAAGGAGCTGGTGTTGTCGCTGGAGCGCGGTTCGCTGCGGCTGACGCGGCTGATCGACAACCTGCTGGAGAGCGTCCGCATCGAATCGGGGCAACTCGGCATCCGCCACCAGAGCGTCGCGATTGCCGAAATCGTCGAAGACGCCGATGCGCTGATCGGTGCGCTGCTGAAACAACGCCGGCAGGTATTGGAAATCAGCATTCCCGAGGATCTGCCACGAGTCGACGGCGACGGGCCGCGCCTGACGCAGGTGTTCGTCAATCTGCTGGCGAATGCCAGCAAGTACGCGCCCGAGGAAAGCACGGTCCGCGTCGGTGCGGTCGCCGCAGACCGCATCGTCACGGTGTGGGTGGAGGACGAGGGGCCCGGCGTGCCGGAGATCGAGAGCGGTTCGGTGTTCGAGCGCTTCTATCGCGGTCCCGATCAGGAGCCCGAGCCCGGCGGACTCGGCCTGGGGCTGTGGATCGTGAAATCCATCGTCAATCGCCACGAAGGCGCGATTCGCGCCGAGCGCGTCGAGGGCCGTACGCGCTTCATAGTGGAGCTGCTGGCAGCCAAGGAGTAGCCGGCGACGGTTACCGGAACATAGCCACACTGAATATGGCGCGCGGACCCGGTCCTCTATCCTGAACGCGCCCGTCCGTTCACTCGAGCCAAGTACTCGCATGAAAATTCTCTCCGCCGACGACGACAAGGATCTGCTGGCGCTGATCGCGTTCACGCTGTCGCAGGCCGGCTATCTGGTGGTGAAGGCCGGCGACGGGCCGAGCGCGATCAAGGCGTTCGAGGCCGAAGCGCCGGATCTGGTCATCCTGGACATCAACATGCCCGGCGCCAGCGGCTTCCAGGTGTGTGAGGCCGTGCGGGCCAAATCGCGGGTGCCGGTGATGATGCTCACCGTGCGCGGCGAGGAAGAAGATCTGGTGCGTGCGCTGGAACTCGGCGCCGATGACTATCTGACCAAACCTTTCAGTCCGCGCACCTTGCTGGCCCGGGTCAAAGCGCTGCTGCGTCGGGCCGGCATGGAGAACTCGGCGCCGCTGGCCGCCGGCCGCATCAAGCTCGACGTTGAAGAACACGCGGTGCAGGTCGGCGGCGCCTCGCCGGTACGGCTGACCAAGCTGGAACTGCGCCTGCTGCAGATGCTGATCGCCAACGCCGGCCACACCGTGAGCTCCGACCGCCTGTTGATGCAGGTGTGGGGGCACAAGGGCTCGGGCGATCGCCAGCTGCTCAAGCAACTGGTGCATCGGCTGCGCCAGAAGATCGAGATCGATCCGGCCGCACCCGAAATGCTGCAGACCGCGCCGGGTGCGGGCTACAAGCTGGTGGTGGAGTGATCAACGGCTGACGCATCGTCGCTGACTTGAGTGGGTCGTGACGCAACCCGCATCTCACCCGCGCGTTACTTACTTGATACCGGTGTCCGCCTAGTCTGTTCGCCAACGGATCCGTCCGGGGGTGGAGCCTCATTTGTCGAGTCTTTTGCGCACGATCGTCATCGTCGGCGCCGGTTTCAGCGGCACCTTGGTGGCGGCCAATCTGCTGCGGCGCCCGCCGGTGGGACCGACGCGACTGATCCTCGTCGAACGCGCGGAAGCCGCCGGCCGCGGCGTTGCCTACGCCGATCGTGTCTTTCCGTACCTGCTGAATGTGCCCGCAGGTCGCATGTCCGCCGATCCGAGCGTACCGGACGAGTTCCTGCAGTTCGTACGTAAGCGGATTCCGGGCGCGACGGCGGAGGATTTCCTGCCGCGCTCGTTGTATGGCGAGTACCTGCAGGAAGTGTTGCTGGCCGCGCAGTTGAGCGCGCCCAGAAACATTCATTTCGAGATCTGGCGCGGCGAGGTGCGTGCGATCCGTCGCATCGAACGTCATCTGCCGTTGCAGCTCGAGCTTGCCGACGGCCGCAAGATAACGGCGGACGATGTGGTGCTCGCGCTGGGCAATCCGCCTCCCGCGACCTTGCCGGCGGCTGCGTCGATCGTGGACCACCCGGCTTATGTCGATGATCCGTGGGCGCAGGATCTGCAGTTCTCGCGCCATCAGACCGTGCTGCTGATCGGTACCGGTCTGACCATGGCAGACGTGGTCAACGCCGCGACCGCGGATCGGCAGACGGCGCCGAAACTTCACGCGCTCTCGCGTCATGGCCTTGTGCCGCCGCGTCAGACACCATTTCGGCCAGAGGCTTTTCGCGGCGATGGCAATGCACTGCTTCTTGCCGCATCGCGCTCGCTTCGTGGCCTGACATCGGCGGTGCGCTTGTTGGCCGCTGAAGCGGAGAAGTGCGGTGGCGACTGGCGCGAGGCAGTGACGTTCGTGCGGCACATGGCGCCAACGATCTGGCAGCGTCTGCCGCAACGCGATCGCGAGCGGTTCATGCGCCATCTGCGGGCGCTGTGGGACATTCATCGTCACCGCCTGCCGCCGGAGATCCTGCGGCGCGTCGATCTGCTGCGTGGCAACGGGCAGCTGCAGATCCATGCGGGGCGCATTCTTCGCTTCGAACCCCGTGCCGCGAGAATCGAAGTCCAGTGGCGTCCGCGACACGAGCATGCGATCCGGACATTGACGGTCGACAAGGTCGTCAATTGCACCGGGCCGGACTATGCGATCGAGCGTTCACGGGAGCCGCTGTGGCGCAATCTCCTGCAATGCGGCCTGTGCGTCGCCGATCCGCTCGGCCTCGGGCTGCGTACCGGGCCAAATGGCGCGGTGATGGACGCGGACGGTTGGCCCGGGCCGCATCTGTTCTATGTGGGACCGATGCTGCGGGCGGATCATTGGGAGGCAACGGCAGCGAGCGAGCTGCGCGTTCACGCGCAACAGCTGGCGAGCCTGCTGGCGACGGAGCGCGGATGAACGCGATTCCAGCCCCCTACGCGGGAGTGATGATGAGCAGCTCAGGGCGCGCTTGGATAGGACTCACGCATGCATCAGTGATGCTTTGTGGCAGACCGCTCACTCCAGGCGCACGCCCTCGAGCAGGGTCTGCGTCATTGCCCGCGCCTTGGCACGGGCTTCCTCGATGGAATCGCCGAGCGCGAGCGAGACTCCCATGCGGCGATGGCCGCGTACTTCCGGTTTGCCGAACAGACGTAACGCGGTGTCCGGTTCGGTGAGCGCGCGCTCGACATTCTGGAAACGGATATCAGCCGAGTCGCCTTCGACCAGCAGCGCGCAGGACGCCGCAGGTCCGCGTTGGCGGATCACGGGAATGGGCAATCCGAGAATGGCGCGCGCGTGCAGCGCAAATTCCGAGAGGTCCTGGGAGATCAGCGTCACCAGCCCGGTATCGTGCGGCCGCGGCGAGACCTCGCTGAAGTAGACCTCGTCGCCGGCAATGAAGAACTCGACGCCGAAAATGCCATTGCCGCCGAGTTCGGCGGTGATGACCTGCGCGATGCGCTTCGATTCGGACAGCGCCACGGCGCTCATGGCCTGTGGCTGCCATGATTCGCGGTAGTCACCCTCGGCCTGCAGGTGGCCGATGGGATCGCAGAACGTGGTCTGTCCGTTGTGGCGCACGGTCAGCAGGGTGATCTCGTAGTCGAACTGCACGAAGCCCTCGACGATGACCCGGCCGCCGCCGCTGCGGCCGCCCTGCTGCGAGTAGGTCCAGGCCGGCTCGATGTCGGCGGCGCTGCGCACCACGCTCTGGCCCTTGCCCGAGGAGCTCATGACGGGTTTGACCACGCAGGGCATGCCGAGCTGCCGCACCGCCTCGCGATACTGCGTTTCGGTGTCCGCGAATCGATAGGGCGAAACCTTGATCTGCAGCGTTTCCGACGCCAGCCGGCGAATACCTTCGCGGTCCATGGTCAGCCGCGCCGCGCGTGCGGTGGGAACGACGGTGAAGCCTTCCGCTTCCAGCTCGATCAGTGTCTGCGTGGCGATCGCCTCGATTTCCGGCACGATCAGCCGTGGCCGCTCCTTCTCGACCACTGCGCGCAGCGCCTGGCCGTCCAGCATGTTGATGACATGGGAGCGATGCGCCACCTGCATCGCCGGCGCGTCGGGATATCGGTCCACCGCGATCACTTCACAGCCGAAGCGCTGCAGCTCGATGGCGACTTCCTTGCCCAGCTCGCCTGAGCCCAGCAGCATGACGCGGGTGGCCGAGGCGGCCAGGGGGGTACCCAGAACGATTTTGCGAAATGTCACGACGATCCATGGGGTTGCGGCAACGAACCGACAGTATGGTTCGGCCGCCTCCCTGCTGACAACGAGAGCGTGTCCCGGTCAATCGGCGTGAATCACATGGCTGTGAACCGCGCAGAGCCGCTTGTACGCCTGGCCGTCCAGGTCGTCGTGCAATGCCGCGGTGTCGTAGCCGCAAAACAGGCTGAAGCTGAAATGCCGGCTCAGCTCGTTCCAGAGTTCCTCGAGCTGAATGGCCAGCGCGACGCCGGCCTGCTGTGCCAGCAGCGACGCCATCTCGCCGACCGCGCAGACATGGCGACCGCCCGAGCCGACCTGCCGCATCAGCTGACCCATGTCGTGATGGAAGCGGTGCCGGTCCAGCACGCCCTGGTTCAGGAAGCTGGCGAGCAGGGTCGGCGCGTCCAGTGTGATGTAGCGATATTGGGCCGCCAGCGTAGTTGGATCGAGTCCGAGCTCGCGCAGGCGTGCGTCCACTTGCTCGCGATGTGACGGCGTCAGTACGGCCATGCAGGCGCTGCCGGACAGGAGGCCCTCGTGCAGAAAGGCGCTGACCGCCTGAACGAAAGCCAGATCGTTGTTGAAGAATTGCACGTAATGGGCTGAATCGCGCATGGGCTTGACGGAGTTCTTGGCGGAGCCGTGAAGATGTCGATGCAGAATTTGGTTGGCGAGCATAGATCAGTCACGTCGTCAGCCAAGTTGTTATTTCACGCAATCGCATTACGCAAGCGCGCTTGCGCGATGTCCGCATCGCAATGTGCGTCTGCGGTGCGTGACTGTCTTCGACTACGCGACGGTGGCAAAGACAGCACGTGACCGAGAGCTTCATATGCGGCGCTGCCGACGATGAGTGTGCGGCGCCGACACGTTGCCGTACAGCGCGCATATGCCCTGTCGCAGGAACTAGGCCCGCCTGTCAGAAGGCCCGCAAGCCATCGTTGACATGGCTTCCGAGAGGCTTCGAGGTTGCCGGCATGGTCGATTGCGGCTGTTGCAACATTTTTCGATTTGTTCCGCCCGCGGGCGCGAAACCACCATGCCGATGGACATGACTCCAATGGCCGGACGGCGAGGAGCCGTGCAGCTTCAACGTGCCGTGCCTGCGACCCTCGCGAGTCCGTCACCCATCGATGCAGCGGCTGGCGCCGATCGTTCATTTCGTATCTGCCCTCTGTGGCGGCCATGCGGAAAGCGTCCCACCGTGCGGCTGCGATCATCGTCGACCGCCGGCTCAGCTGCGCTTGCGGCCGCTGATGATGGGGATGTGCCAGGCCGCGTACTGCCGCGGATCGAGAATCGTGCCGATGCTGAAATCGAACAGCGCACGGATTTCTTCGCGGGACAGCTTGCTGTACTGCGCCAGAACGTCGCTGTAGCCGTCGCGCCAGGCCTGGATGATGGCGGCGAAGGTTTCGCGCGGCGCCCGTATCGTGTCGACGATCACGTCGTCGACGCGCAGCTCGATCAGGCCCAGGCCGTGCATGAGAGCCCAGGTGCGCCGACCGATACGCCCGTCGGTGCCGGTGCTGCGCATGTAGGGAATGATGGCCTCGTGCCACAGGCGGTCCGGGTCGAGCAGGCCGGCCGGCATATAAAGCATGCCGTAGTCCTCGCTCAGCACGTGTACCCAGCCGCCTGGTTTGCAGATGCGTTGCAGCTCGGCGAGTACGCGTTCTGGCTCCGGAATGGCCTGCGTCATATGGCGGCACACGACCAGGTCGAAGCGGGCGGCCGGCAGCCCCAGCTCGAATGCGTCGCCTTGCTGAAACTGCACGCGCGGCGCCAGCGACGCATACTTCCGGCGCGCATAAGCAACCGAGCCTTCGAGAATGTCGATACCGACGATGCGGGCGTCCGGGTAGCGGGCAGCGAGCCGTGAGGTGATCTCGCCGCTGCCGCAACCGATATCGGCGATGTGCGGCTGGGCCGGCAGCGCGTAGCGGTCGAAGAAGACCGATTCCTGCGGCCAGATCGCCAGAGCCTGTGCGGCGAGGTTGCGGATCATGGATTCGTCCGCCATCTGTTGGGCCTGCGGATTGCGGGGTCTGGTCATCGAGTTCACTCGCGGGTGAGATCGCGTCAAGGCGCATCAAGCATTAACGCGCCCCAGCGTCTTTTCCGGCATCCGGTGTTTCATCCGTGCGCACACGGACGAAGCGGGCGAAGCGCGGCACGCCTCTGGCGGTGAAACCGTAGTAGCTGTAAGTAATCCATGTGCCGAGAGGCGGCGGACTGCGGCGTTGCGCATCGGTGAAACCGGTGCCGACGCGGAACGGCAGACCATCGGCTCGCCTTACCTGAAGCGCACCGAGCATGCCGCGATACTTGCCGTTGCCCGGCAGATGCCCGATTACTTGTGCTTCGGCGTCCTGCAGCGGCTTGAGTTTGAGCAGATCGTCGCTGCGGTCGATCCGGTACGGGGAATCGGCTCGGTGCAGCATCAGGCCCTCGCCGCGCGCGGCGACGATGGCTTCGAGCTTCGCGGTCAGCGATTTCCGATCGGCGAGTCGGAACTGCGGTGCCAGCCGCAACCCGCTGGATCGGACCTGGGCAGGCGTTGCACTGTGTGATGGCGGCAGGATTGCACTTCCTTGCCGCGGTGCCGTTGCCGGCCAATCCGACCGCGGTGCCGGGGTGTGTGGCGGCAAAGGAGCCACGCCGTCTCGCTCCGATGAGATCGGCGCCGCGTTCGCCAGCAGCAGCCTCAACCTGTTCAGCCGCTGTGTGAACGACCCCGGATGCGCCGGCAGGTCGAACACCATGAAGCGAACCCGCTGCCACGCCGTGGCGTCCGGTGTCGTGGCGCGCACGATGGAGGACAACGCCTCGAACCGGCCGCGGCCGAGCCACAGCTCGCCATCGAGCGGCTCGTGCGGCCAGTCATGGATGAACCACGCGGGTGCGTGGATGCGATGGCCATTACGGGTGAGCAGGTCGTGGCCGTTCCAGTACGCGCGGATGCCGTCGTACTTCTCGCTGATCCAGTACTCCGACGGCTCCAGGGCGGCGCAATCGCAGGCATTCGCCAGCATGAGCGGCGGCGGCTCGGCGGCAAATGCGACTGCCTGCGGCAACAGGCTCAGCCCGACTGCGATCGCTTCCCTGACCGTTGCCATCGCCTTGCTCCTGCAGTGGCTTCGACACGGTGATTACAGCGGGCTCTGTCGGTCCGCGGCGCGCGAATATCAGGCCGATTCGCTCAGAAATTCAGCTCGGCTTGTTGAAGTCGAGCACGTTGCCGCGGCTGCGGGTGACGCCGTTGGTGGGGCGCACCCGCAGCCGGAATTTGAGGTCGCCGAGCGTCAGAACGTCGTTTTCGCGCAGCACGTGCCGCCGCACCTGCCGGCCGTTCACGAAGCAGCCGTTGGTGCTGCCGGCGTCTTCGACGATGACGGCGTTCGGCCCGACCAGCAGCCGCGCGTGGTGGCGGCTGATCAGCTTGGAAGCGATCCAGATGTCGTTGTCGTCGGTGCGGCCCAGCGTCATGACCTTGCGATTGAGCAGCACCGGCTCGCCGTCGTGGTTGAGCGGTTCCAGGATGCGCTGGTCGTGCTCGGCTGCGGGTGTCTCGGGACGCTCGCCCCGATGCTCGACGTCGCGGCGGATCGCAGCCAGCGCTTCGGTGTGCAGTGCCAGGTCGGCCTTGAGGGTGGCGATCTGGTTGTCGGCGTCGAAGATGCGGTGCGCCATGGATTTCATGCGGCCGCGGGCCTTGTTCAATTCATCTGTCAGAGTCGCGCGCTCTTCCTGTGCCGTGTGAATCTCGCCGCGCAGCGCTTCGATGAGCGTGTCGCGCGCGTTCAGCGCCTGTTCCATGCTTCGTGTCGCGGCGATCTGTTGATCCAGCTCCAGACGCATGGCATCGAGCTCGGCACCGCGTGCGTTCAGGAGGCCGGTGTTGTCCTTCAGGGCGCTTTCCAGTTGCACTGTTTGCTGCCGCGACTCTTCGAGAGCTCGTTGCAGTTCGCCGCAAGTGCCCTGCAGCGTCGCCGCCTGCCGCTGAGCGACGGTCAGTTCTTCCTGCATCTCCCGGGTCAGGGTCGACTGTTTTTCCAGTTGCGACCGAAGCGCAGCGGAATCGCTTTGCGCGGCGGCGAGTTGCGCGGAAATATCGGTCAGCTCAGTGTCTTTCGCCGCCAGTTGCTCGGCGATTGCGGCCAGCTCGTCGCGTTGCGCGTTGCTCGCTTGCAGCTCCTGCGCGAGCCGCTCGATTTCCGCATTCGTCCTGGCCGTGGATTGCTGCTGCTGGACGCCGAGATCGTCGCGCTCGCGTTCCAATGCCGCGATGGCCGCGTTGCGCTGGGCAAGCGTGGCAGCCAGGGTGTCGTGCTCCGCCAGCTTCGCCGCCAGATTGCGGCCGAGTCCATGGGCGACGCCTTCTTCTTCCGCGAGTGCCTGTTGCAGCTCGTCGATGTGTTCGGCGCGCGTTGCCGCCAATGCAAGCGCTTCATCCAGCGCGGCTTGGAGCTGGGCGTGCTGAGCCGCCGCGCCGGAGAGGTCTGCTGCGGCCTGCTCGATCTGGCCTTGCAGTGCTGCCCGATCTTCTCGGGCTGCCAGCTGATCCGCGGTGCGTGCCGCTTCGACTTCGGCCAGCTGTTCGCGATGTTGCTTGGATTGCTCGCGCAGCTGCTGCTCCAACCGCTGCGCCAGCTCCTGCGAGATGTTGCCGTGTTCGCTCAGGCGTGCGTTGCTGGCTTCGACCGCGGCCAGCCGTTGCTCGAATGTTTCGCGTTCCGCGATCAGCGATTCACGCTGGCTCTCCGCGTCGGCTTGGGCTGTGCGCGCGGCACGGATCCCGGCTTCGAGCTCGGCGATCCGGTTCAGTACGCGATCGACATCGAGGGAGACATCGGCGCTGTCCGAAGCCATTTTCGATGGGCGCAGCGTGGCGGAGGCGGTATCGCCATCCTCAGATGTCGAATGCGTGCGCAACGCCTCGACAGCCCAGGTGTCGGTCCGCGTCAGCGGATCGGCCTCGCCCTCGGCAGCTTCGTAGGCGGCGAGGTCCAGCTGCGGCAGCTCGTCCGTGCGATCGAGATCGTTGCCGGTTTCGGGCTGCGTCGACATTCAGTTTTTCCCCATTCGCAGGATCGCAGGGTAGCTCAGCACAGTACCCAGGCCAGCCGTGGAACTCCGGATTCTTTGCCCGGGAGTCGCCAACGGTATGCCCACCAGGGGCAATGATCTGCCGATTACCGCACTTTCTGGAAACAGTGTCGTGAGCAAGCGCGCCGCGCAGCTGCTGCCCAGAGCGCTCAAGGTACTGAACCGACGAGTGTTTTAGGCACATTCGATAAAGCGCGGTTTGGCGCTCATGTCCGGCGCTTATTTAGCGCCTTGCGAGGGTGCATGAGAGATTCCCCCTCGAATCAATTTCGAATGACGCAGTGGAGGCAGATCGTGACTACAGGTGCGAATTCGCGGCTCTCGATGCTGGCGCTGGCCGGACTGGCCGCAACCCCGCTGGTGTCGCTGACGGCACTGGCCCAGAACGGCGAGATTATTTCCGAAGTGGTGGTGACCGGCACCCGCGTGGCCGACCGCTTGCGCCTGGAGACGCTCTCCGCGGTAGACGTGTTCAGCGAAGACAAGCTCACCACCCAGGGCACGACCGAGCTGGCGCAGGTGCTGTCCAAGGCGGCGCCTTCGTTGAATTTCCCGCGGCCGGCGGTCACCGACGGCACCGATTCGGTGCGGCCCGCGACGCTGCGCGGCCTGTCGCCAGATCAGGCGCTGGTGCTGGTCAACTCCAAGCGCCGCCACGCCACTTCGCTGGTGAACGTGAACGGGTCGGTGGGTCGCGGTTCCGCCGCGGTCGACTTGAATGCGATTCCGTTGTCCGCCATCGATCGCATCGAGGTGCTGCGCGACGGTGCGTCCGCTCAGTACGGTTCGGATGCCATCGCCGGTGTTCTCAACCTGCGTCTGCGCGAGGCGAGCAGCGGCGGACAGGCGAGCATCACTTATGGAGCGACCGATACGACGGTGGATACCGCGCGCGGATCGCGTCATGCGAGCGACGGTGAGGCGCTGACGATTTCAACGTGGACCGGCTTGAGCCTCGGCTCCGATGGCTTTCTGACATTGTCAGCGGAGTATCGCGACCGCGATCCGACCAGCCGTGGCGACTACGACGTGCGTGCGCCGCTGACACGGCCGACGATCACTTCGCGCTACGGCGATCCGCAGAGCGAAGATCTGTCGTTCTACGCCAATGCCGGCGTGCCGCTGGCCTCCGGCTGGGAGATCTATGGCTGGGCCGGCTTCCAGGACCGCGATGCCGAGTCGGCGGCACTGCCGCGTCTCGCCAACAATGCGAACAATGTGCCGGCCATCTATCCGAATGGCTTCCTGCCGCTCATCACCACGGACGTCAAGGATGCGACGGCTGCCGTCGGCACGCGTGGCGGGCTGCTTGGTTGGGATACGGACATCAGCCTGGTCTATGGCCGCAACCGGCTCGAGTACGGCGTGATTCGCACATTGAACGCGACTTATGGCGACACTTCGCCGACCCGCTTCGATGCGGGTGCGCTGACGTACGATCAGTTCGTGTTCAATCTCGGCCTGGTGCGTGGCTTCGATTGGGGTCTGGCAGCACCAGTGAACGTTGC
>JBDHQY010000031.1:0-11061 GCA_039807315.1 Steroidobacter sp.
CATCGTTCCCATCTTGCGTTTCTTGTCGACCGAGGACTGGTTGTCGAGGTAGGCGATGAAGGCCTTGGCATCGGTCTGCGCCGTATGCTCGTTGAGCGTACCCGCCAGCGCCATGAGCGCCGCGCGCGTCGTCGGATCGTCGAAGTCGGCGCCCTCCGCGGAGGTCGGTGCCTTCTTGGTGCGGTAGAACGGATTGACCACCAGCACCGAGTAGCCCGATTCGGCCAGTCGCCGGCCCATCTGCCGGAAAGCCGGACGTAGGCCGAAAATGTCCGGCCAGATCAGCACGCCGGGGTGCGCGCCGCTGGAGGGATGCACGAAATACGCATCCGCGGTGCCGTCGGGTGTCTTGATCGTGATTTCCGCTTCGGTCACTTCGGCTGCATTGGCCAGCTTCGGCAGGGCGAACGCCATACCCATGCCGGCCGCCAGCGCGCCGAAGCGGCGCCGCGACACGCCGCCCGAGCGCATTTTGTAATCGAGCATGTCGTCAAAGGAATCGTTATCGCACATCGCTTACACCTCGTGCCGCTACTGCTGCAAGTGCGGATCGACCGACCCGCGATGCGCGATGTTGCGCAGATTCAGCGCTTTCATACAAGCATGTAGCCGCGTGCAGTGCGGTATCGAAGCGGCTGTAGCGGAGGCTACGCCCCGAACAATCAAGTACGACGTCTCGAGCCGTACCCAGAGCAAATTCGAGCCGATGGGCAACGAATTTCCGGCGATGATCCACAAGGTCAACTCGCTGAACGTCGGTATCCGTTACCCGTTGTCCTCGAGCGTGAGCGGCGGCTGTTCGACTACTACGAGCGCGGCACGCTGCGTGACTGGCACTACCTCGGTTTCGATCAGGCGCGTGTCTACGATCATCGCGTCCATACGGATGGCGGCCCCAGGGACTACAGCGACAGCCTGCTCGGCATGAGGTTCGAAGTGCGCTTGTAGGGGAACGACCATGCGTGCCGCTTCCTTGTCGCTGGTCGAGTACCAGCGGGCGCGCGGGCCGGAATCGCCCATGACGCCGCTGGTCACAGCGCTGAGCGATGGCGATCTGCGGAATCTCGCTGCGCACTACCCGGCCCTGGCGGCCTGGATGGAGTCGCGCCGGTAGATTGCCCGGTGGTTGCCATCCGGCGGCCGGCCCTCCATTCTTCGCAGCGATTCTTCGGTCCGGTCTGCCGGACGGGCACTGTGGGTCGAGGTGCCGCCAGCGGTGCTGGCGACCACCCATGAAATAAATAATGCGGTGTTCCGGTCACATATGCATGGATCTACCATCCGGTCCGGACCTGCGTCGCTTTATGATCGTTCGTCACCGGTTTCGCCGCCGCCGTCGCAGCGGCTTCACGTATCACATGGGAGAGGAGTACAGAGTATGAAGCGTGTCCTGCTGACTGGATTATTGTCTGTCGCCGTGGCGCTGCCGGCCGCGGCCGCCCTGAATGCCGGCGATCGGGCGCCCGACTTCAAGGCGCAGGCGTCGCTGGCAGGCAAGGAATTCACCTTTTCGATGCAGGAGGCGCTCAAGAAGGGGCCGCTGGTGGTGTACTTCTTTCCGTCGGCGTACACGCGCGGCTGCAATGTACAGGCGCACACGTTCGCCGAGAATCACGACAAGTTCGCGGCCGCAGGTGCCACCGTGGTGGGGGTTTCGCTGGACGACATCAAGCGCCTGAACGAATTCTCGGCCGATCCTGACTTCTGTGCCGGCAAGCTGCCGGTGGCTTCGGACATCAAGGGCGAGATCGCCAAGTCGTACGACCTGGAGGTGCGGGAAGCGCAGGCCGGCGCGAAGGATACGCGGGGCGTGGAAATCGGCCACGGCTTCGCCGAGCGCACCACCTTCATCGTGACGCCGGACGGCAAGATCGCCGAGACCATCGGTGGCGTGTCGCCGGTCGAGAACGTGAACAAGGCGCTGGAGGCGGTGCAGCGACTGCACCACTGACGGCACGGCATAGCAGCCTCGCAAGCCCGGTGGCTGTCCGGGGCGGGGCTTGCGGCTTCATTACCAGTGAATGAAGCCGCAAAAGCGGCAGGAATTGGCTTTCCTGCCGCTTTTTTGTTTCCGTTTCGCACCCGCCAAACGTAATCAAGAACAGGGCGGGCTGCGCGATTTCCAGCATGAGCGAGGACCGGTTCCAGGATCTGGCTCCTGGCGCTCCAGCCCGGCCGGTCGGCAGGCGGCTTCATGGGTGGCCACCGAGCGTGAGCATCCAGAAGACGCCGGGGCAGGGCAGCGTGCTGGCGACGGCGAAGGGCATGACCCTGTATCGCCGCGATGGCTATATCCTGCAATCCGGCGGCGGCCATAGCCTGCGTCGCGGGCAGCCGGCACGGCCTGCCGTGGGTCGCGACATCGGCACGGATCCTCGCTGCCAGGACGATTGCGAGCAACAGTGGCATCCGTTCCTGGCGGCCGCGGATGCGCAGCCATCCGGCTTCTGGGACATCGCGACGCGTCCGGACGGTGCGCGCCAGTGGGTCTACCAGGGCTATGCGCTGTGGACTTACGACGGTGACAAGAAGCCCGGTGACATGACCGGTCACGACAACTACGACATCGTCGTGCCCGACGATCCGAACCGCCTGGTCGATGTCGGCACGCCGATGGACGGTGGTGCGGCGCTGTGGTGGTCGATCGCCATTCCATAGCAAGCCCCCCGGGGAGAGTGTGCAGGGCAGCGGCTACTTCTCTTTCCGATACTCGACGCCCGCGCGGGAATCGCGCGGGCCGTTCAGAGCCTCGAGTGTTACCTTGCTGGACAGCTTGTAGCGCAGCGTGACCACTTCGCCGGGCTCGAACAGCCCGATGCCATAGCTCAGGTACAAGCGCGGCGACAGGTACTGGCCGACGGTGAGCGCGGCGCCGCCGATGGCCTTGTTCTCCGTGATGCCGACCTCGTCCACGCCCAGACGCTGGCCGATGTTCTTCGCCAGCAAGCCGCCGGCAGCGGTGCCGAGCGAGCGTGCTGCCGACTGCACCGCGTCGCCTTCGCCTTCGCCGATCTCGTTGAGCGGCTTGCCGGTGACGATGTAGGCCAGCGCATTCGACTGCGCCATTGGTGGTTCGGAGAACACGGTGAGCTGCGGATTGCGCGCCGAGCCCTCGACCCGCAGGCCGGCGACCACCGGGTCCACTTCCCTGACCGCGACGATGCTCAGGCGCGGGTTGTCCAGCGGCGTGCTGGCGAACAGCAGCTGTCCCTGGCGGATTGTCAGATCCTGTCCATACGCCTTGTAGGTGCCGGCGACGCGTACTTCGCCCGACCCGGTCGTGGGGGCTCCGGGCGCTTCACGCACCTGCAGTTGTCCGGCGACTTTGGCGTCGAGTCCGAAGCCTGCGAGCGCGACGTCTTCACCGAGCGTGACCTGCACCGTGGCGTGCAAGGGCAGCGCCTCGGATTGGGCCTGCTGCTCCTGGCTCTGTGCGTCGATCACGACCACGTCGGAGGAAATCTTGGTCGAGGATTGGGTGCGGGGCAGCTTCTGCAGATCGACCCTGGCGGAAGGTATATGCACATCGCCTTGCAGCGACATGCGTTGCGCATCGCGCGTGAACTGCAGCTTCGGATCGATGAGGACCTGCGCGCCCGGAATGTCCGCCGCCAGGAACTGCTGTCCAGCTACGTCCACGTGTGCGTCGCCCGCCATGCTGGCAGTGCCGTCGAAGCGCACAGCGCCCTTGCCCGAGGAGAGTGCGCCGGCAAGAGTGAATTGACCGTCGGGTCGTGCGGTGACGCTGAAGCGTCCGTCGCGCAGTTTCAGGCCGAGCGCGGGAACATCGGTGGCCAGGTTGGCGAGACTGATCTCACCGTCGATTCGTGGCGCATCCAGCGTGCCGGTTGCGCCGGCGCGCACTTGCACTTGGCCCTGAACGTTGGCGAGCTGCGGGGCGAACAGCTCCACGACCGCGATGCTGGGCAAGCTCGCGTCGAGACTGCCACGCAGCCCCGTCGATGCCTCACCGAGTCCGCTCAGCGTCGCTTCGCCGTGCAGCCGGCCCGTATCGTCGAGCCTGGCATCGACGCTGCCATTGCCATTGCTGCCGTCCAGACGCACCACCATGCGTAGATCGTCGTACTTCAGCAGCACTTCCGGCTCATCGGCGGTGGGTTCCAGTCGGCGCGCGATTGTTCCCTGGGCCGAGCGAATGACGGCCGAGCCGTCGAGACGCCCCTGCGGGTCGCGCTGGATGCTGCCTTCCCCGTCGATGACGCCGGACAGGTCGATCGGCATCGACGTCGCGGCGAGCGCGCCGGCCAGCGCGAGCGGCACATTCTGCAGCGAATACCGCGCCTGCAGGGCTCCGCTCGGCTCGCTGCTTGCCGCCATGCACAGGCGGATGTCGCCGTCGGCGAAGCAGGCTTGCGATAGGCGGGCAGCATTGCGTGAGTAGTCGATCGCGACCGGCTGCTGCAGCTGCAGGCGCGCAGCGTTCTGCACATCGAGCACGAGTTGTTCGACACTTCCGGACCAGCCGAAGGTGCCTTCCCGTGTGGAACCTGCACCGTGCAATTGCAGATGCGTGGCTAGCGGCTGCCCGCTCGCGTCGAGTTGCAGCGTGTGCTGCCCGAGATCTCCACCGGCCCGTATCCGTACCGTATCGAAGGTGAGTCCGCCCCCGGCGATGGCCGAGGCATCGAGGGCAAGCTGGCCGCGAGGCTGCTGCGGCTCCTCGACGTCGAAGCTGAGCGCCAGGGTCTGCATGCTCGCCGTCGACATGCGCAGAGAGTTGCCGCGCACCTGTCCTGCGATCTTCAAGGCCGGCCAGCGGCCTTTCGCACTGATCGTGCCATGCAACTCGCCGCCGCTGTCCGGCAGCCAGTCATCGAGCGCCGGCACCTCGATCGTGGCGTGCGCATTCATGGCCTCGTTCTGCTCGCCCCGGATCTGGATGCGGCTGCGCCCCGAGCGCAGGTCCAGGCTGCCGGCCAGCACCATGTCCGGCGCGATGCGCAGATCGGCTTCGCCGCGCAACGGCCGTTGGCGCAGCTGTCCGCGCAGATTGGCGAGCCGCAAGCTACCTTGCGGACCTCGATCGTTCATCTGGCCCTGGCTGGTCAGCTCCAGGTTCAGATCGCCAGGCCATTCGGCCAGGAATTCGCCCGGATTGAAATGTCGCGCGCGTGCCTCGACCTGCCAGCCGATCGAGGGCTGCAGATCGACCTGGCCGGTGGTTTGCAGTTCCCCGGCCGCCTGCACGATATCCAGGCGGCGCAGCTGCACGCGTTGCGGCGAGCCCTGCAGATCGAGCCGGATGTCGGCAAGCCGTTGCGGCGGTCCCAGCCGCAGCGTGCCGGTGGCAGCGTAGGCTTGTGCGCTGCCGTCGAAGCGCAATTCGCCCTTTGTGTGCAGGACCTGTCCGGCCAGCGCCGCGGGAATCACGACGTCCTGCCAGCTCAGTTGCATCTTGGCCGATGGCTCGTCGGCCAGCAGCACCGTGCCGTTTGCGCGCAGCGCTCCCTGGCGGGGGTGTATCAGAGCTTCGAGTGCGATCTGCTGCGGATTGCGCGCCAGGTGAACGCGCTCAAGCTGCAGCGGCTCGTCGTTCACGGTGATGCGTCCGTCGAACGTGGCCTGAGTCAGATCGCCGCTGCCGTGCAGCGATGCCGCGAGATTGCGCAGCGAGGAGTCCGGCATCAGCTCCTTGCTTGGATCGAATGCGGGGACCTCGACGGCGAGAGTCCACGGAGTCGATTCGCGTTGCTGCAGATCGAGCTGCAGGTTGGCGGACAAGGGTGCCGTCAGTCGCGCATGCAGCGTCGCCAGTTCCTGGCGCGCCTGCGCTTGCAGAGTTCCCGCATAGGTGCGTTCGCCGGCTTGCCAACGGAACCGGCCTTGCGCTTCTCCGGCGTACACCTCCTGGCCGGCGATGGTGGCCTGCAAATGCGCCTCGCCTTGTGGCGAACGCACGTCGAGCTGGCGCAGATTCACGCCTGCGCCGGTCCAGGCGCCAGCCGCTGCAGCAGCATCGATCTGCAGCAGCGTCTGCCCGTCGCGGTAGATGGCGGCGTCCGCGAGTTGCAGCCGATCGAGCTCGATATCCAGCGGCGGCTGCAGGCTGAAAGGCTGCGAAGGCTCCGGTTCCTGCGGTGGCGGACCCAGCGTTACCCGGACGCCGCGCACGTCGAGATCGCGCACGTGCAACGTCTTGCTCAACAGCTCATGGAGCTCGAGGTCGAGGGTAATGTGCTGCACCGTGAAAGTCTGGCTGCCGGCCGGATCGGCGTATTTCAGCTCGGTGAGCACCAGCGGACCGGCGAGCGTGCCCGCGACCTCGCGTGCTTGCAGCGCGTCGTCGAGCAAGTGGGCGGCAGTACGAAACACCCAGCGCGTCCCGGATTCGGTATTGATGATCCATACCGTTGCGCCGATGACGGCGACGATCGCGGTGAGCAGCGTCAGCGCCGCGGCGAGCCCTATGCGCCGTCGCAGAGATCGAGCTGTCATAGGTCCGGTCCGATGACGATGTGTACGCGCACGCCGTCATCCTTGTCGTAAGTCTTGACCGGCACCGCAAGATCCAGCCGCACCAGGCCGACCGGCGAACGCCAGCGCAGCCCGATGCCCGCGCCGACGTTGGCTTCGAAGCGGCTGCTGTAGGCATCGCCGGCGTCCACGAATGCGGCGGCACCCCAGTTGGGCAGGAAGTAGTGCTCGTATTCCGCGCTTGCGACCGTCAGATACTTGCCGCCGATGACGCCGCCGCTGGCGTTCATCTCGCCGAGCTGCTGATAGTCGAAGCCGCGGATCGAGCGGTCGCCGCCGGCGAAGAAGCGCAGTTCGGGCGGCAGGGCGCCGAAATCGCCGGCAACCATCGCCCCGAGCGAACCGCGCAATATGAAGCGCGAGCGCTCGCTCGCCGGTCGGATCCATTTGGCGTCGGCGCGGACCTGCGCCAGGCTGGTATCCGACAGCATGCCTTCACCGGCAAGCCGCAGTGCATAGGCGATCGAGATGCCGCGGCTGGGAAACATCAGATCGTCGGCACGCTTGCGTGCCAGCATGCCTTCGGCATAGAGCATGCCGGTGTTGCGTTGCTCGTCGGCGATGGTGAAATCACCGTTCAGATACTGCAAGCCGAGTGTGCGCGTGTAGCCGTGCCATTGATCGAGGATCTCGGATGCGGACATCCGCATCATGCGCGAACGGCTGGTGTCGGTTTCCTCGTCGCGGTAGCCGGCGGCGAAATTGTAATTGCGGTTGCGTTGGCCGGGCCGTGGAATCCGGTAGTACATGCTCATGGCCTGCAGCCGCTGCGAGTACTCGAGCTCGCCGCCGATCTTGTGGCCGCGATCGTTCAGCCAGCGGCGCTCGGTGCCGAGGCGTACGCCGGGACCCGAGTCGGTGCTGACGTACGCACCTGCGGTGTAAACGGTGCGCTTGGCCGGAATGAGCAGCATGTCTATGGGAACGACGCCGTCGGCGGCCTGTTCGAGATCGGGCTGCACCGACACGGCGGAGAAGTAGTCGGCGTCGACCAGGCGCTGCTGCAATTCGAGCAGCTGCTCGGCGGAATAGTAATCGCCGGACTGCCACGGCACGTAACGCTGCAGGAAGTCCGCCGAGAACTGTGTGTCCGGAAAATGGACCGCGCTGTAGCGGTAGCGCTCGCCGCCGTTCCAGGCGAGATCGATGGTGGCGGTGTTCGCCGCCGCCGTCACTTCCACCCGGTGGCGCAGCAGCTTCGCATCGAAATAGCCGCTCGCCTGCAGCGCGCTCAGGATGGTGCTCTTGCTGCCCTCGTACACGCCATGGTCGAGGCGTTCGCCGACCTGCGGATGGAATCCCTGCAGTGCCTGGCGAATGGCGGGAAGATCGCGTGCGCTGCCATCGATCTCGACGCGAACGTTGGTGACGGTGACCGGATCGCTCAGCGCGATCCGCAGCGAGACCTCGTAGTCGCCCGGCTGCTGGCCGGGTTTCAGTTCGGACTGTACGCGGGCGTTGTAGTACCCGTAAGGCTGCAGCGCCTCCGCGGCCTGTGATTCGGCTTGGGCGAACAGCCTCTGTGCCTGACTGGGCGAGATCTGCCGATCGCCGTAGTGCGTCAGCTGCAGATTGTCGCGGACCGCAGCCTGCAGCTGTTCCTCGATACCTTCGATGTGGATGGTGACGCCCGCGGAGGCGATTCTCGTACAAAGAAGCAGCGTCGCGGCGAGCACGCACGGCCTAAGCAGCGGCGATCCCATGCACGCAGAATGCACCTCGAAGCGCGGGGTTCCGTTGGCGGCCGGGCGCATCACGGCAGTGAGCTCATTTCGAGACCAACGGATACACGACTTTCCGCTTCACGACGCGCCTCGTGCTCAGGATGTTCCGATACAACTCGAGCTTCCGGGCCGGGTGGCCGAGATGCTTGTCGTCGCCTCTTTCCAGCTGCGCGGTCGCGGTTTCCAGGTCCGGCGACATATCAGCGTTCGAACTTGGTCGCCAGGACGATCGAGGAGGTGGTTCTTTCGACGCCCTCCAGCACGCCGATCGAATCGATGAGCGCGTCCATGGCCGAGACCGACGTCGTTGCCGCCACGGCGATGAAGTCGAATGCGCCACTGACCGCTTGCAGCAAGCGCACGTCGCTGAGTTTGCGCACCTCCGTTTCGACGCGCGCGGAGTACTTTGGTTTTACGGTGATATGGATGTACGCGTGCACCGTGCCATGCTCCTGCGGTTCCGACAATCTCACGGAGTAGCCGGTGATTATGCCTGCGCGTTCGAGTCGTTCGATCCGGCTCTGGACCGTCGTGCGCGACAAACCGAGATTGCGTGCCAGTGCAGCTATCGGAGTGCGTGCGTTGTCGCGCAGCAGGGCAATGAGCTGGCGATCGATCGGATCCACGACGTGCTGCGAGGGATGCATGCTTCATGCGGGTGTGAGGAGGTGTGCAGGGGAAACATTGCCGCGCTGGCACTGCTTTGGCAATACCGTGCCACGGCTCGTCGTGCGTAGCCTCGACAGGGCTAGTGAAATGCGCGCCGGAAGATCGATGTAATGCTCGAAGCGGTGCGGCTGTCGATCTTGTGCTCGACGTGGCGCGTTACGGCTCCCGCGAATTTGTGATCCGGCCTGCCGAGCACGGACCGGGGCCGATAATCGCAGGGTATGACGAGACTCGCACACGGCGTTGGGCCTGGCGAGCGGCTGGCGATACGGGTCCGACGTCGGGTTGCATCAGGATGAGACTGGGAATGGGCCTGGGCCTGTGGCCGCGTCCAGTAGCCCATGGAACGGCCATGCCATCGACCCGGAGGCAGTCGACCTGCCGGGCGCCTTTCGTTGACGGCCCCGCGGTGTCGCAGGAACATAGACGCGCGAAGGCGCGTTATCCTGCATCCACAACAATGGGGGACTGCCAATGAAGAGCACTTCTGGTTCGAAACTGGCTTGGCGCGCGGGCGTCGCCGCGGCATTGGCGTTGGCGATGGGCATTGCGTCGGCCGACGAACTCAAGGTGACGCTCACGGGTGACCAGGAAGTCCCTGCGGTCGCAACCCAGGCCAAGGGCACCGGCACCATCACGATCGGCGCGGACAAGTCGGTCAGCGGCAGCGTTACCACGACCGGTATCGAAGGCATCGCGGCCCACATCCACGTCGCTCCGCCCGGCAAGAGCGGTCCGCCCATCATCACGCTCGCTCAGAACGAGAAGAACGTGTGGTCGGTGCCGGCCGGCTCCAGGCTGACGGACGAGCAGTTCGCCAGCTACCAGGCCGGTGACCTGTACGTGAACGTGCACAGCGCAGAGCACAAGCCCGGCGAGATCCGCGGGCAGCTCAAGCCCGCCAAGTAAATCGCAGGCGTGGGCCGGCGGCAGATGCGTTGCCAACGTGTCTTTGCCGCCGGCGCTGGGTGAGTTCTGCGTCGCGAGTTCGCGCAGAAAGTTGGCGCTGCCGGTCGGATTGGTTTGTTGTCTGCGGGGCCGGGCTGTCCGTGGAGCGCCGCCGCGTGGATCAGGGTAAAGGCGGATCAGTTCGATTCGACCAAGGAGTCGAGGGTACAGCCTCGCTGCTGGATCGCAGCAGCGAGGTCATGCAAGCGGCCCCCTTGGCCGCGTTCACCGACCCAGATGCTTCGCCAGCATCTGGATCAGGCGATCGTTCTCTTCCGGCCGTCCGATGCTGGCACGTAGGAAATGCGTGTAGCCGGATTCGCGCCAGGCCTTCACGATGATCCCGTCGCGCACCAGATCCGCCGCCAGCTTGGCACTGTCCACGCCGCAGTCGAAGAACAGGAAATTGGTCTGTGACGGAGCGACCCGCAGTCCCAGCCCGACCAGTGCCTTGCGCACACGTTCGCGTTCCGCGAGGGTGAGTGCGACGGTTTCCCGCATCCAGGCTTCGTCACCCAGCGCGGCGATGGCCCCGAGCTGCGCCGCGGCATTCACGTTGAACGGCGGCTTGGCCGCGGCGATCACTCGGGCGATCTCCGCATCGGAGCACACTGCATAGCCGACGCGCAGGCCGGCAAGTCCGTAGGCTTTCGAGAAGGTTCGCAGCACCACATACTCGATGCCGAGCCGCTGCAGCACTTCGATCCCGTCCGGTGTGTCGGGGTCGGCGAATTCACGATACGCCTCGTCCAGGACGAACAGGGTCGACGAGGAGGTTGCGCGCGCCAATCGTTCCAGCGCGGCGAGACCCAGCGCCGGCCCCACCGGATTCCAGGGCGAGGGCAGGAAGAATATCTGCGGTGCCAGCGACAGCGCCCGCTCGAGCGCGTCCAGGTCGAAATCGAGGTCTGCGGTCATCGGTACCTTGGTGACGCTGGCGCCGGTGGCCAGCGGCTCGATCTCGTGCAGGCCGAAGCTCGGCACGACCGTCGTCGCGGCGCCGCCGGGTACCAGGAAAGCTCGCGAGATCGCGGCGATCAGCTCTTCGGAGCCGTTGCCGGCCACGATCTGTTCGGGCGCGACACCGACTTTGCGACCGATGGCCGTGCGCAGTTCCCGGCAGGCGGGATCGGCATAGCGCCATGGCTCGAACGCCGCGGAAGACAGGGCCTGCAGAACTGCCGGCGAGCAGCCGTAGGGGTTCTCGTTGCTGCCGAGGCGGGCG
>JBDHQY010000032.1:0-10838 GCA_039807315.1 Steroidobacter sp.
TACGCACGCTCACCTACGGTCTGCCCAAAGCCCTTATTTACCCGCCACGCCGCGCACGCAGAATCCGTTCTTGCCGGAACCTCCACCGGCCTTCCCGAGAGCCTCACCGCCGTGCGCCCGCAAGCCGATCCGACGCATGACGTCACCGCCGACTATCTCGACCGGATGGACCGCTGGTGGCGTGCCGCCAACTATCTGTCGGTGGGTCAGATCTATCTGCTCGACAATCCGCTGCTGCGCGAACCGCTGCGGCCGGAGCACATCAAGCCGCGGCTGCTCGGCCACTGGGGCACCACGCCCGGCCTGAACTTCCTCTACACCCATCTGAACCGTGTCATCCGGCGTTACGACCTGGACATGATCTTCATCTGCGGCCCCGGCCACGGCGGTCCGGCGATGATCGCGAACACCTATCTCGAAGGCACCTACAGCGAGTATTACCCGGATGTATCGCAGGACCTGGCCGGCATGCGGCGCCTGTTCCGGCAGTTCTCGTTTCCGGGCGGCGTACCCAGCCACGCCGCCCCCGAGACACCGGGATCGATCCACGAAGGCGGCGAGCTCGGCTACGCGTTGTCGCATGCGTTCGGCGCGGCGTTCGACAATCCGGATCTGGTGGTCGCCTGCGTCATCGGCGACGGCGAAGCGGAAACCGGCCCGCTCGCGACCAGCTGGCACTCGAACAAATTCCTGAATCCCGCCGGCGACGGCGCGGTGCTGCCGATCCTGCATCTGAACGGCTACAAGATCGCCGGCCCGACGGTGCTCGCACGCATTCCTCGCGAAGAGCTCACCCAGCTGCTGCGCGGCTATGGCTACGAGCCGTATTTCGTCGACGCCGCAGTGCCGCCGGCGGCGACACACCGTCACATGGCGCAGACCCTGGACACCGTCATCGAGCGGCTGCGCGCCATTCGCAGCGAGGCCCGGGGCGGATTCCGCAGCCGGCCGCGGTGACCCATGATCGTGCTCGCAAGCCCGAAAGGCTGGACCGGCCCGCAGCAGGTCGACGGCCTGCCGGTCGAAGGCAGCTGGCGTTCGCACCAGGTGCCGCTGGCGCAGCTGAGCGAACAGCCCGCCCATTTGCAGCTGCTCGAGACCTGGCTGCGCAGTTACCGACCGGAAGAACTGTTCGATGCAAACGGTCGTCTGCGCCAGGAACTGCAGGATCTCGCACCGCCGGGCCGCCGGCGCATGGGCGACAACCCGCACGCCAACGGCGGCATTCTCCTGCGGGGGCTACGCCTGCCCGACTATCGCAGCTACGCGGTCGAGGTCGAGCAACCGGGCACCACGATCGCCGAAGCCACACGCGTGCAGGGCGCTTACATCCGCGACGTGATGAAGTTGAACCTGGCGAGCCGCAATTTTCGCGTCTTCAGCCCCGACGAGACCACCTCGAATCGCTGGAACGATGTATTGCAGGTGACGGCGCGCAACAGCACCGCGCAGATCCTGCCGTCGGACTCGCACATCGCGCCCGATGGTCGCGTCATGGAAATGCTGAGCGAGCATCAGTGCGAGGGCTGGCTGGAAGGCTATCTGCTCACCGGGCGCCACGGCTTCTTCAGTTGCTACGAAGCCTTCATCCATGTGGTCGATTCCATGTTCAACCAGCACGCCAAGTGGCTGAAGACCTGCAATCACATCGCCTGGCGGCGGCCCATCGCCTCGCTCAACTACCTGCTCACCTCGCATGTCTGGCGCCAGGACCACAATGGTTTCAGCCATCAGGATCCCGGGTTCATCGATCACGTGGTGAACAAGAAGGCCGAGGTCATCCGCGTGTGGCTGCCGCCGGATGCGAACACTTTGCTGTGCGTCACCGACCAGTGCCTGCGCAGCCGCAACCTGATCAACGTCATCGTGGCCGGCAAGCAGCCGCAACCGCAATGGTTGTCGATGGACGCGGCGCTCAAGCACTGCAGCGCCGGCGTCGGCATCTGGGAATGGGCCGGCAACGATCGCGACGGCAACCCCGACGTCGTGCTCGCCTGCGCCGGCGACGTGCCTACCCTGGAGACGCTCGCCGCGGTCACGCTGCTGCGGGACTGGCTGCCTTCGCTCACGGTGCGCGTCGTGAACGTGGTGGACCTGATGACGCTGCAGCCGCCGCGCGAGCATCCGAATGGCCTGTCGGACAGCGCCTTCGATTCCATCTTCACCACCGACCGGCCGGTGATCTTCGCCTTCCACGGCTATCCGTTCCTGATCCACCGCCTCACCTACCGGCGCACCAATCATGCCAACCTGCACGTGCGCGGCTACAAGGAGGAAGGCACCACCACCACGCCGTTCGACATGACGGTGCTGAACGACCTGGACCGGTTCCACCTGGTCGAAGCGGTGATCGATTTCGTGCCCGGCCTGAGCCAGCGCGCCGCGCACATACGCCAGCGCATTCGCGACAAGCTGGTCGAACATCGCGAATACATTCGCAGCCACGGCGAGGATCTGGCGGAGATCCGCGACTGGCGCTGGAGCGCTGCCGCCGACTGACGGCCCGACACCGCGCCACCGCATATGGCGGTCGCAGCTCGCAGCGGCTAAGCTGTCGCGGTCATCGTCCGCTGCCGACGGCCGCAACAATAATCAGCCGGCAACGCCACAGGCGCGTCATGGACCCGATCAAATCATTCACGCTGCTCGCATTCAGCCTGCTGGCTGCGGCCTGCGCGCAGCGGGCACCATTCGATCCCGACCAACCGCCCTCGTCCGCCTCCGCCGCCGCTTCCGCTCCGGCGCAAACACCCGCCGCGCAGAACGTGCCGCTGCCGCAGCGCCTGCCCGCGCTGTATTCGGGAATCCTGCCGTGCGCCGATTGCGAAGGCATCCGTTTCGACCTGGATCTGCGACCGGACCAGGTGTTTTTCCTGCGCCTCACCTACCTGGGCGCGCCCCAGGGCAGCGCCTTCAGCGAGATCGGCACCTGGTCGCTGTCCGCAGACCAGACGGTTCTCGCCCTGCACGGCGACGGAGCGGCACCCTCCCTGTTCGCCGTGAAGGATGCGCGCACGCTGCGCAAGCTCGACATCGAGGGCAAGGAAATCACCTCGCAACTCAACTACGACCTGACGCATCAGGACACGTATTCGCCGCTCGAACCCGAATTGCAGCTGCGCGGCATGTATCGATACCTGGCGGACGGCAGCCTTTTCGAGGAATGCCTGACCGGCCTGAAGCTCGCGGTGGCACAGGAAGGCGACAACGCCGCGCTGCAGGCTGCCTACCTGAAGGCACGCAGGGAGCCGGCGCAGCCGCTGCTGGTCACACTCGAAGGCCGTATCGTCAAGCGGCCGAGCAGCGAAGACAGCCAGCTGCATGACACGCTGATCGTGGAGAAAACTGGTAGATTCCTCGCGAACGAAACCTGCGGGGCGCGCGGCGTGACCCATGATCTGGAAGGCACCCGTTGGGTGCTGGTGCGGTTGCACGATCACGAGATCCCCGCTGGCGACGTTCGCCGCGAGCCCTACTTCACGCTGCAAGCCGACGAACATCGCGTCTCCGGCCACGGCGGCTGCAATCGCCTGATCGGCGGTTACCAGCTGGACGGTGCCCGGATCGCTTTCACGCGGCTGGCGCTGACGCGCATGGCCTGTGCCGACGTGAACTTCGAGGATGCCTTCGTCAAAGCGCTCGAGTCCAGCAGCGGCTGGCAGATCTCGGGCGCGCATCTGGAACTGTTCGATGCCTCCGGCCGGATCGTGGCCAGATTCGAATCGAGAAACCTGTAGCCTGCGCTCACCAACAACAAGGAGAATCCCATGCCCCTCAACAAGAAACTTCTCGCCGAACTCATCGGCACGTTCTGGCTCGTGCTCGGCGGCTGCGGCAGCGCGGTGCTGACGGCGACGTTCCCCAACGTTGGTATCGGCATTCTCGGCGTCGCCCTCGCCTTCGGTCTGACGGTGCTCACCGGCGTATTCGCGCTCGGGTACGCATCGGGTGGCCATTTCAATCCCGCGGTCTCGGTCGGACTGTGGGCTGGCGGGCGCTTCCCCGCTTCGCAGCTGCTGCCGTACATCATCTCGCAGGTGCTGGGAGCGATCCTGGCTGCGGCCGTCATCTACCTGATCGCCTCCGGCAACGCCGACTGGTCGCTGCAGGCCAGCGGTCTGGCCGCCAACGGCTATGGCGAGCATTCGCCCGGCGGCTACTCGCTGCAGGCGGCGCTGGTCTGCGAGATCGTCATGACCTTCATGTTCCTGATCGTGATCCTGGGCGCCACCGACCGGCGCGCGCCGGCCGGATTCGCGGCCATCGCCATCGGCCTGTGCCTGACCCTGATCCATCTCATCTCCATCCCGGTCACCAACACTTCGGTGAACCCTGCGCGCAGCACCGGACCGGCGCTCATCATGGGCGGTTGGGCACTCGGTCAGTTGTGGCTGTTCTGGATCGCGCCGCTGATCGGTGGCGCACTGGCTGGATTGACCTACCGCTCCGTGTTCGAGAAAGAGTAGTCGCCGACCGGCGCGGCGATCGCTGCCGCGCCGGCCCTATCGCCGGGCAAGCGCTCAACGCAGCAATCCAACCTCGGGGAAGCCGTCCAGGCTTCCCCGATCCTTCGACAAGCCCGGTGCGGGCGGAAAACAATCGCCGCCGGCCGGCATCTTTCACCCGCCCGCCGGCACCCCCCGCGAGATCACGACAGGCGGCATGAACAAGTTCCGAACGCTCATTGCACCGCTCGTCGGCTGGTGCGACTGCACTGGAGCGCGCTGGGCGTCGCCGCGGACGCGCTGCTGATCTATGCGCTGGCCGGTTTCTTTCTGGTGCCGCATCTGGTCCGGTCGCAACTGCAGCGCTATGTCGCCGAAACACTGCACCGCAAAGTCACCGTCGGCGACATCCGCTTCAACCCGTTCACTTTCGAGGCCAGCGCCGGCCGCTTCGGCGTGCAGGGGCTGAAGATGGCAACGCCGGATCCTTATCTATATGAGGCCCTGCCGGAGCGTGTGTTCATCACCGCCGAACGCGTCGAAGGCACCGCGGCAGATGGAGCCGTGCGGATGGATAATGAAGCTCGAATGAGCCAGGCGGCAGGACGTGACCGCGATGCGTCACGACTGCTGCCTGGGCCAGCGAACGTCCAGGATTGCCGTCGCAGCGATCCGCACGACTGCAGACGATGCCGCGGCTCGCAGTGAATCAGCCGACGCGCTCGATCACCATCGCGATGCCCTGCCCCACGCCGATACACATGGTGCACAGCGCGTAACGGCCCTTGATCTTCTCCAGCTGATTGACGGCAGTCGTTGCGAGCCGCGCACCGCTCGCACCGAGAGGATGGCCGATTGCAATGGCACCGCCGTTCGGATTCACGTGCTCGGCGTCGTCGGGCAGGCCGAGCTGCCGCGTGACGGCCAGGCCCTGCGCCGCAAAGGCTTCGTTGAGTTCGATGACGTCCATCTGGCCGAGCGACAGCTTGGCCAACTCCAGCGCCTTGCGCGACGCCGGTGCGGGTCCGATGCCCATGATTCTCGGCGCCACGCCGGCGGTCGCGGTTGCAATCACTCGCGCTCGCGGGCGCAGACCGAACCTCGCGGCAGCCTCCTCGCTTGCCAGCAGCAGCGCGCAACTGCCGTCATTGACACCCGAGGCATTGCCGGCAGTCACCGAACCGTCCGGCCTCACCACACCCTTCAGCTTCGCGAGCGCTTCGATGCTGGTCTGGCGCGGATGCTCATCGGCCGAGAACTGGATCGGTTCGCCCTTCTTCTGTGGAATCGTCACGGGCGTGAGTTCCGCCTCGAAGAACCCGTCGGCGTGGGCACGTGCGTACCGCTGTTGACTGCGCAGCGCGAACGCATCCTGATCGGCGCGGGCGATCTTGAACTCGACCGCGACGTTCTCGGCGGTCTCCGGCATCGAGTCGATGCCGTACTGCGCCTTGAGCAGCGGATTCACGAAGCGCCAGCCGATAGTGGTGTCTTCGATCTTGGCAACGCGCGAGAAAGCGCTGTCCGCCTTGCCCATGACGAAAGGCGCACGCGTCAT
Organism: Steroidobacter sp.; assembly: GCA_039807315.1. GTDB lineage: Bacteria > Pseudomonadota > Gammaproteobacteria > Steroidobacterales > Steroidobacteraceae > Steroidobacter. The sequence goes on from JBDHQY010000032.1 coordinate 6,004, forward strand.
GCTTTCGACGCCGCCGGCGATGACGAGCTCCGCCTCGCCGGTGCGGATTGCACGCGCGGCCAGATTCACGGCATCCAGGCCCGAACCGCACAGACGATTGACCGTCGCAGCGGGCACCGAGTCCGGCAGGCCGGCCAGCAGCAGCGACATGCGCGCGACATTGCGGTTGTCTTCGCCGGCCTGGTTCGCACAGCCGTAGTACAAATCGTCGACGGCGGCCCAGTCGACTTTGGGATTGCGCGCCATCAGAGCCTTGAGCGGCACCGCACCCAGATCGTCGGGACGCACCTGGGCCAGCGCACCGCCGTAACGACCGATGGGGGTACGGATCGCATCGCAAATGAAAGCCTGTCGCATGGGAATCTCGTGTGCCGGTTGCAACTTTCGGGACCGGCAGTGTACAGCCGCCCTGCCGCGCCCTCACCTTCGCAACGCAGAAAGCACGGCTCGCCGGACTCGGCTGGCGGCCACCGCGGCCTTTTCCATCCCGCGGGACGATGCCGTCCTGTAGCCTATCCGCCATGCAGTCCTCCAACCTACGGGGCATCGGCGCGATGCTGCTGGCCGTCGCGACGTTCGCGATGATGGACGTCACGATGAAGAAGCTGGTCGAGAGCTATCCGTCGATGCAGGTCACCTTCCTGCGCGGCGCGGCCTCGCTGCCCTTCCTGTTCGGCGCCACCGCCCTGTTCGGCAACTGGCGCGACCTGGTTCCAAAGCGCTGGGGACTGCACCTGGTTCGCGGCCTGCTGAGCGTCGCCACGCTGGTGTTCTTCGTCCATGCCGTGAGCCAGCTGTCGCTGGCCGACACCTACGCCATTTTCATGTCGGCACCGCTGCTGATCACGGCGCTCTCGGTGCCCATGCTCGGCGAGAGAGTGGGCTGGCGTCGCTGGGTCGCGGTACTGGTCGGTCTTGGCGGCGTCATCGTGGTGCTGCGGCCTTCCGGCGCCGGGCTGATCACGATCGGCGGACTGGCTGCGCTCGCTTCCGCGCTGGGCTACGCCTTGGGCGCGATCACCATCCGCGTTCTGATCCGGACCGATTCGAGTGCGGCGACGATCATGTGGACCCTACTGCTGCTGACGCTGGCGGCCGGGCTGCTGTCCATCGCGAACTGGCAGGCGCTGCAATGGCAGCACTGGCCATGGATAGTCGGCCTGGGCGTGAGCGGAGCACTGGGTCAGTACTTCATGACGCACGCATTCCGCCTGGCCCCGCCGTCGGTGGTGGCGCCGCTGGAATACACGGCATTGATGTGGGGAATGCTGTTCGACTGGCTGCTGTGGCTGACGACGCCGAGCGCGCGAATGCTGCTCGGCGCAGCCATCATCGTCGGCAGCGGGCTGTACGTGATCTACCGGGAACGGATCAAGCCGACAGCGGTGTCCGAACCGAAAGCCGAGATCGAGGCGCCGCCGCTGCGCTAGGACGCACGGCAGATATGTCGAGGCGCCCTGGCCGCTCACCCACTCCGTCACCGCGCGGATGCCTGCTTGCGCGCAGGCGCGGTTGCGAATTCGTCCAGATCAGCAGATTCCCGCATACGCGGGAGTGACGGATGGAGGCGAGCAAAGCGGAAGCGTCAGGACGCATCGCCATTGGCGCGGTTCGCCGACTCCCGCCGGCCGAGCAACGACCGCCAATCCTGGAACAGGACCAGCGCCACCCCGATCAGCACCAGCAACGCCGCGGTCACCGCCAGTCCCGTGATCTTTTCCTGCAGCACCACTGCGCCGAGCACCAGCGCAACCACGGGATTGACCAGCGCATAGGTCGTCACTTTCTGCGCCGACACCCGCGTCAGCAGCCACAGATAGCTGTTCAACGCCACGATGGTGCCGAACACCACCAGGTACAGCACCGCCATGGCCGAGGACAGCGACACATCGGCCGGCTCGAAGTGCGCCCACTCGCTGTCGACGAACGTCAGCAACAGCTGGAACAACCCGCCGAACAGCATTTGCGCGGCGGTGAAGCTCAGCAGATTGTCGGCACGCGCGATGCGCTTCTGCAGCAACGTGCCGAAGCTCCAGCCGGTCACCGCGGCAAACATCGCCAGCAGGTACAGCGGCTGCGCTCCGCCGGACAGCGTGTGCGTATGCATCACGATGGTCGCCACACCGGCAAGCGCGATGGCCGTACCCACCAGCGCCTGGCGCGACGGCGCCCGCTTGCCGAAGAACACCCAGTCGAGCACCAGCACCAGAACCGGCATGGCCGCCACGATCAGGGCGGCAATACCCGACGGAATCCCCTGCTGCGCCCAGATCACGAAGCCGTTGCCGATGCCCGCGAGCAGCACGCCGCACAGGGCGGCAGCCGGCAGGTTCACGTCGGCGAACGGCTTAGCGTGTCGCGTCCGCAGCCACGCGTACATCAGCGCCCCGGCCAGCAGGAAGCGCGCCGCACCGCTGATGAACGGCGGCAACGTCTTGATCGATATGGCAATCGCCAGGTAGGTGGTGCCCCAGATCAGGTAGATGCCGGCAAACGCGGCAATGACGGCCAACGACAGCGACGCCGCTCGTCGGACCGGAGGAGTCGGCTGGGTCGGTGGCGGATTCTTCATGAGGGCACTTTGCCTGGGCGACTAGCAAGCAGTACAGATTCAGGTAGACTGGCACTGAGCCAATACAGTTAGGAATGGCACCTTTGTCATCCAGCGCTCCTCTACTCTACGAACGCGTGGCCCGGCTGGTCGAAACCCAGATAGCCACCGGCGCGCTGCGGACCAATGATCGCATCCCTTCGGTGCGCAGCATGAGTCGCACCGCGAAAGTCAGTGTTTCCACCGTGGTGCAGGCCTACGTGCATCTGGAGAACATCGGACTGATCGAGGCCCGGCCGCAGTCCGGCTTCTACGTGCGTCCGCCCGACCCGAGCGTCATGCCGGAACCGCGCGCCAAGATGACACGTTCGCGCAAACCGGTGTCCATCGCCGCCGAAATGCTCGACACCTGCCGCGAGGCGCTCAGCCGCACCGACATCGTGCCGCTCAACGTCTCGTTCACCTCGCCGGCGTCGTACCCGAATCAACGGCTCAACAATCTGATCCGCGAGGTATTGCGCGATCATCCGACCCACGCCGGCGAGCTGATCATGCCGCCGGGCGATCCGGAGCTGCGGCGCCAGGTGGCCAAGCGCATGGCGATTGCCGGCGCGCCGACCGATCCCGCGCACATCGTCATCACCACCGGCACCATGGACTCGATCTCGCTGTCGCTGCAGGTGCTGTGCCAGCCCGGCGATACGGTGCTGCTGGAATCCCCCACCTATTTCGGTCTGTTGCAGCTGATCGAGCATCTGCGGCTGAAAGTGGTGGAAGTACCCAACCGTCCCGGCCTGGGCATCGATGCGGAGGCGGTCCGCAACATCGTGCACACCACGCGCCTGGCAGCCGCGGTGCTGGTACCGAATTTCAACAATCCCGCCGGCACGCTCACCCCGGACGAGACCAAGCGGGACATCGTCGCGACACTCACCGGCAAGGGCGTGCCCATCATCGAGGACGACATCTACGGCGACCTGCATTACGGCAGCGTGCGGCCGACCTCGATGCGCGCCTTCGACGAATCCGGGCTGGTGATTTGCTGCGGCTCGGTATCCAAGACCATCGCGCTCGGCTATCGCATCGGCTGGGCGGTGAGCCCGCAGTTCCATTCCGAGATCGCGAGCGCCAAGTTCTTTTCGTCGGTTGCCTGCCCGACCTTGCAACAGCTGGTGCTGGCACGCTACTACGCGAGCGGCGGCTACGACCGCTACCTACGCCGCGTGCGCTCGCTGCTCTCGGCCAACTCGCAGCGCTTCATCGATGCGGTCGCACGCTATTTTCCCGCCGGCACGCGTATCGCCCGACCGGCCGGCGGCATGGTCGTCTGGATCGAGCTGCCCGCAAACGTGGACGGCGCGGAGCTGTTTCGAACCGCGCTGGCGAGTCGCATCGGCATCGCGCCCGGAGTGGTGTTCTCCGCCAAAGCCGACTACCGCAATTACATTCGCATGAGCTGCGGTCTGCCGTGGTCGAGCACCATCGAGCACGCCATCGAGAAACTCGGCCGCCTCATCGAGGCGATGGCACGGACCGCGGCAGCTTGACTGCCGTGCGGAGCGTCTTGCCGCACAATTGAAACAGCGGCGGTCTGTTCCTTATTTCTTGCCGAACAATGCGTCGAGTTGCGCGCGGGCCTGATCGGCGGCGGAAGGTTGGGCAGAGGAAGCCGGCTGCGAGCCGAAGAGCGAATCGAGCTCGGACCTGGCCTTGGCGGCTTCGGTCACGCCCGCGGCTGAATAGGCGCCGGACCTGGGCTTGAAGTAGTCGCAGAAGTTGGCGCGTTCCTTGTCCTTCACTTCCTCGGCGATCGGCTCGCGGCAGTGCTTGGCGACCGTGATGCTGTAGAACTCGCAAAGCTTGCAGACGTGCAGCTCCGCACCGCATTGCCTGCATTCCTCCAGCCGGCGCAGTGGCAGCGTGTAGTCGGCGAGCGCAGCACCGCATTTCCAGCAGATGAGCTCTGACATGACCGGCAGACGTAAGGCAGCGAAGGACCGCAACACCGCAAGCAGGGGAATACTAGCCCAATCCATCGGGGTGCGGCCGGCCCCGTGAGTACGGCCGCCGCAACGACTTCAGCATCGCTGGCGGGCGAGCGGCCGATTCAGTTCTTCTTCGGCGGCCGGCGCGGCTCTTCCACGCCCTCGCCGGTCGCGATGTCGTCGTAGCCGCGGCCCACGAATTCGATCAGGCACAGGCCGTGGCCGAACGGATCGGCCAGCATGGCGATCTTGCCCCAACTGTTGGAGCGGATCGGGCCCTCGAGCCGGGCGCCGGCATT
>JBDHQY010000033.1:0-10826 GCA_039807315.1 Steroidobacter sp.
AGGTGGTCGGCCGGCTCACCGGTGGCCTGGCGATGCTGGCGAAGCAGCGCAAGGTCGAGGTCATCCATGGCAGCGGCGTTTTCGTGTCGCCGCACGAAATCGAAGTGTCGGCGCCGCAAGCTGCGAAAGACAAAGCAGGCACTGCGGCTGCGCGCCGTGTTTCCTTTGCCAACTGCATCATTGCCGCGGGCTCCGAATCCATCAAGTTGCCGGGCCTGCCCGGCGACCCGCGCATCATCGATTCCACCGGCGCGCTGGAGCTGGATCTGCCCAAGCGGCTGCTGGTGATCGGCGGCGGCATCATCGGTCTGGAAATGGCGACCGTCTACGCCGCGCTGGGCGTCAAGGTCAGCGTGGTCGAGCTCACCGACGGACTGATTCCCGGCTGCGATCGCGATCTGGTGCGTCCGCTGGAGAAACGCATCGCCAAGCGCTACGAGCAGATCCTGGTGAAGACCAAGGTGACCAAGATCGCGGCGCAACGCGAGGGTTTGAAGGTGTCTTTCGAGGGCGAGCAGGCGCCGCAGCCGCAGTTCTTCGACAAGGTGCTGGTCGCGGTGGGTCGCAGTCCGAACGGCAAGCGGATCGGAGCGCAAGCCGCCGGCGTCACTGTGAACGATCGCGGCTTCATTCCGGTCGATCGCCAGATGCGCACCAACGTGCCGCACATCTTCGCCATCGGCGACATCGCCGGTCCGCCGATGCTGGCGCACAAGGCGTCGCACGAAGGCAAGCTGGCGGCGGAAGTGGCGCACGGCGAGAAACGTGCCTTCGATGCACGCGGCATTCCGTCGGTGGCCTACACCGATCCGGAAATCGCCTGGGTCGGCCTCACCGAGACCGACGCCAAGGCCAGGAACATCGAATACGAGAAAGCGACGTTCCCCTGGTCCGCCAATGCGCGCTCCCTGACACTGGGTCGCGACGACGGCTTGACCAAGCTGCTGTTCGACAAGCAGACGCATCGCGTCATCGGTGCCGGCATCGTCGGTCCGAACGCCGGTGATCTGATCGCCGAAGCGGCGCTCGCCATCGAGATGGGCGCGGACGCGGCGGATATCGGGCTGACCATCCATCCGCACCCGACGCTCTCGGAAACCATCGCGTTCTCCGCCGAAGCGTACGAAGGCACGCTGACCGACCTGTATCTGCCGAAGCGGAAATAGTCTTCATCGCATCAGGCGTGGCGAGCGTGCGCGGGCGAACCGACGCCGGTTCCCTGCTATGGTGCGAGCAGCGTCGACGATCGAGTTCGATATATGTCCGATCCGCCCACTGCCATGCGCGTCATCCATGTCCCGCAGCCCGGCGGTCCCGAAGCGCTGACGCTGGCGCACTGGCCCATTCCTGCGTGCGGCGACGACGAAGTCCTGATCAGGGTCGCCGCCGCCGGGGTCAATCGCGCCGACGTTCTGCAGCGTCGCGGTCACTATCCGCCACCCAAGGGTGCGCCGGCCAATCCCGGCCTGGAAGTCGCGGGCACCATCGCCGGTGTCGGCAGCAACGTCAGCGAGTTCAAGATGGGCGATGCGGTCTGCGCGTTGCTGCAAGGCGGCGGTTACTCCGAATACTGCGCGGTGAACATTGCCCAGGTGCTGCCGGTGCCGGGCACGCTCAGTCCGGTGGAAGCGGCTTCTCTGCCGGAGGCGTACTTCACGGTGTGGAGCAATCTGTTCGAGTTCGGCCGCCTGCAGCCAGGCGAGCGCCTGCTGGTGCACGGCGGCTCGAGCGGTATCGGAGTTGCGGCGATCCAGCTGGCCACGGCGTTGGGATGTACCGTGTACACGACGGTCGGCAGCGATGAGAAGGCGCGGTTCTGCGAGCAGCTCGGCGCGGTGCGCGCGATCAACTACAAGTCGCAGGATTTCGTGAGCGAGATTGCGGCGCTCACCGACAAGCGGGGCGTCGACGTCGTGCTCGACATGATCGGCGGCAGCTATCTGCCGCGCAATCTCCAGGTGCTGGCGCCCGAAGGGCGGCTGGTGATGATTGCCACGCAGGGAGGGGCGAAAGGCGAGGTCGACGTCTTGCGCATCATGCAGTACCGACTGGTCGTCACCGGTTCGACCCTGCGTCCGCGGCCGGTAACCTTCAAGCGGCAGATCAAGACGAAATTGCTGCAGCATGTCTGGCCGCTGCTCGCCGCCGGCCGCATCCGGCCCATCGTCGACAAGGTATTCGCGCTGACGGATGTCGCGGCCGCCCATGCCTACATGGAAAGCAGTGCCCACAAGGGCAAGATCGTCCTGCGGCTTTGACGACAGCATGCATTGGTTGCTTGGTCCAGGTGTCAGCCCACCCGAGTTTCCATGTGCGCCGGCGCCATCCTGCGCGACGACAGCGAAGTCCGGGGTGGGGCGCAGGGCACCTAATCTGGGCGTTCATCTGCAGAAGCGCCTGGATCCCACATTGCCCGGAGCGTTTTCGTTCGCCGGTCCGTGCTGCGAACGTGTCGTCAGCGATGTGCTGCGGATTCTGGAGCTGGAACAGCCCGATGCCGCGGCAGCCACCGCCAAGCAATCTCCGGGGAAATTCCGCTGGGGGTGCCGCCGTCGCGCGGCTGCATCGGCTATGCTCGGCCTATGACCGACTTCACCATCTACCACAATCCCAAGTGCAGCAAGAGCCGCGCCACGCTGGCTCTGCTGCAGGAACACGGCATCGAGCCCAAGGTCGTCGAGTATCTGAAGACGCCGCCGAGCGCTACCCAGCTCAAATCCATTCTCGGCAAGCTCGGCATTACGCCCGAGCAGCTGGTGCGCAAGGGCGAGGAAGTCTACAAGTCCAAGTACGCCGGCCGGCAGCTGAGCGAAGCGCAATGGATCGAGGCGCTGCTCGCCGATCCGATCCTGATCGAGCGGCCCATCGTGGTCAGCGGCGGGCGTGCCGTGCTGGGCCGGCCGCCGGAGAACGTCGAGCAGCTGCTGCCTTAAGCGATCCCAAGGGATTCCAGCCTGCGAAGGCAGGCAGTCCGTTGCAGCGGAGTTGCTGCCCGCCTTCGCGGGGCTGGCCATTTTCCGGGCAGGCCGGAAACGGCGGACGGTCGGTTGCGCTTGGGGGGGGGTACACACCTGTTGTCCGCAAATGCTGTAGTCCGGTTCTCGAGGCATTTAGGGGTAACTCATTCCGGGTAAAATGCTCAGGCCCCGTTTCCTTCGATTCAGGATCGACGAGTCATGAGCATGTCATTGCGCGAGCAGCTGCTGGCGGCCGGCCTGGTAAGCAAGAAGCAAGCCAAGCAAGCCGAGCAGCAACAGCGCCAGCAGCACCATCATCAGGCCAAGAACAGGGTCGCGCCGGACAAGGATCGGCAGCGCGCGGCGCAACAGGCCCAGGCGGCCAAGGCGGCGCGCGATCAGGAGCTGAACCGGCAGCGGCAGGAAGCGGCCGAGCGCAAGGAGCGGGCGCTGCAGATCAAGCAGCTGATCGCCGAGCACCGTCTGCCCAAGTTCGAGACCGACGACTACTTCAATTTCATCGATCGCGGCAAGATCCGGCGCATGTCGGTCGATGCGGCGCGCCGCGAGCAGATCATCCGTGGCGATGTGGTCATCGTCCGCTTCGAAGGGCGCTATGACGTGGTGCTGCCGGCCATTGCCGAACGCATTCGCGAGCGCGACGCGCGCGTCGTCGTCTCGCTCGACTCGTCGCAGGGCACGGCGGCCGCCGCGGACGATCCCTACAAGGACTATGTGGTGCCTGACGATCTGATGTGGTGAGCTCGCTGCAGCCAGCCAGGCTCATTGCGCGAAGGTGGCGTCTGCCGGCGGCGGATTTCACGGAAGTCGCATGCGAGCGCCGGCGTCGTTGCCGCGCAGGTCCGCGGCGGCCATCAGATCTCCAGCGTGATGCTTACCGGGCAATGATCGCTGCCCATGATGTCCGCGTGAATGTCGGCTGCTTTCACCGCGGCTCGCAGAGCACCGGAGACCAGCACGTAGTCGATTCTCCATCCCACGTTGCGCGCGCGCGAGTTGGCGAAATGGCTCCACCAGGTGTAATGCCCGTTGCCCTGCCGGAACAGGCGCAGCGTATCCACGAAACCGGCGTCGAGCATGTTCTGGAAGCCCTTGCGCTCCTGCTCGGTGAAGCCCTTCTTGCCGCGGTTCGGTTTGGGATTGGCCAGATCCAGCTCGGTGTGCGCCACGTTCAGATCGCCGCAGAAGATCACCGGCTTGCTCTGTTCCAGCTGCCGGCAATAGTCGAGAAACGCCGGGTCCCAGTGCTCGTAGCGCAGCGGCAGGCGGCTGAGGTCGTCCTTGGCGTTGGGCGTGTACACCGTGACCACATAGAATTTCGGGTACTCGGCGGTGAGCACGCGGCCTTCCTCGGCGGCGTCGCGCTGCAACTCGTCGGCGAACTTGAAGCGCTGGGCGAAGCCGTCGGGAAAGCCGTTGACGACATTCAGGGGCTGGCTCTTGGAGAAGATGGCGGTGCCGGAATACCCTTTCTTGATCGCGGAATTCCAGTACTCGTGATAGCCGGGCAGGTCGATCTCGATCTGGCCGCGCTCGGCCTTGGTCTCCTGCAGGCACAGGATGTCGGGCTGGTGCGCCTGGAGAAACGTCTGGAACACGCCCTTCTTGAGCACGGCGCGAATGCCGTTGACGTTCCAGGAGTAGATTTTCATTCGCGCTTCCCCGTGAGACGCTTCGAGACATGGAAATTACGATCGACTTCGTCGCGGTACGCCGCATCACCTCGCAGGAGTACCGTCAGGCACGTGCCGAAATCGCGGCTTTGGGGCCGCTCGATGCCTACCGGCGTTCGCAGCAGCGTCATGACGCGCGGCTCGCGGCGGCACCGGATTCATCGACTCTCGCGTGCGCGGCGGGCTGTTCCTGGTGCTGTCACTTCTCGGTGGACGTGCGGCCGGTCGAAGTCTTTCACATTCTGGATTTCATCGAAAGGCACTGGACGTCGACCGAACGCGCGCGGTTGCGTGCCGAGATCCGGACGAACGGCGCAACCCTGCGCTCGCTCGATGAGCTCGAGCGCATGCAGCGCAACGTCAAGTGTCCGTTTCTGACGGACGGTCGCTGCGGCATCTATCCGGCGCGGCCGCAGACGTGCCGCAACTATCACGCCACGAGCGCGGCCGGCTGCCGCCAGTCGTTCGAAGAGCCGGGCAATCTCGACATCGATCCGGAATTCGCGCCGCAGGTGTACCAGGCCGGCGGTGCGCACGTCGATGCCTTCTCCAAGGCCATGAGCGACGCGGGCTACGACTGCGCGGCCTTCGAGATGAACGCAGCGTTGAGCGCGGCGATGGATCGGACCGACGTGCGCGAACGGTTCGAAGCGCGGCAGCCGACGTTCGTGGAACTGGACGGCAGCGAAGTGCCCCTGGAGTTCATGGATTCCGACTAGCGACTGGCTGTCCGCATGAACGATCGTCAGCGATGCATGAACACGCCGACGCCGTTCATCAGCATCTGCACGCTGATCATCACCAGCAGCATGCCCATCAGCCGTTCCATCGCGATCAGGCCGCGCTGGCTCAGCACGCGATAGAAGAACGGCGCGGCCAGCAGGATGGCCGCCGCGAGCAGCCAGGCGATGGTGACGGCCAGCAGCAGGTCCCAGGTGGCGCCGGGTTCCGAGCGTTGCAGCAGCAGCAGCGCCGCCAGTGTCGAGGGACCGGCGATCAGCGGAATGGCCAGCGGCACGATGAACGGTTCGCCCTCCGGCGTGTCACTGTGCAAGCCGCCCGGAGCCGGGAAAATCATGCGCAGCGCGATCAGGAACAGCACGATGCCGCCGGCGATGCTGATGGTTTCCGGGTCCAGGTGCAGCACTTGCAGGATGTGCCGGCCCAGGAACAGGAAGGCGAGCAGCACCGCATAGGCGATGAGCACCTCGCGCATCAGGATCACGCGCCGCCGCCTGGGTGGGACATCCTTGAGGATGGACAGGAAGATTGGGATATTCCCCAGCGGATCCATGATGAGGAACAGGGTGACGACGGCGGAAGTGAGGTCGTTCATGACCGATTCTGGCACGCCCCGGGGTCACCCTGACAGACGCTGTCTTGATATCGGTGCAGAATTCTCCCGTGACTTCATTCCGCGGTTTCATTCTCCAGGCGAGCTATCGGGTCGTGACCGGACCGGCCGGTCAGCGCGTGCCGGTCATACATATATACGGACGACTGGAGGACGGCGGCACCTTCCTGGTGCGCGACGACCGTCAGCGTCCGCATTTCTACATCCGCGCCGCGGATGCGGAGCGGGCGCGTGCGCTGCGAACGCCGGAGCCCGAACCTACGGACAAGAAGACCTTCGAAGGCGCCGCGGTATGCCGGATCGAAGCGGAGACACCGCCCGATGTGCCGGCGATCCGTGACCGGCTGCAGGCGGCCGGCATCGATACCTTCGAAGCGGATGTGCGCTTTGCCGTGCGTTATCTGATCGAGCGCGGCATCAAGGGAGGTTGCCGGATCGAAGGCCAGGCGCTGCCGGGCAACGGTGTCACCTGGGTGTTCGACAATCCGCTGCTGCAGCCGGCCGACGTGAAAGTCGAGCCGCGCGTGCTGTCGTTCGATATCGAGACCGATGCCAAGGGTGAGCGGCTGCTGGCGATTTCGTTGTACGCCCCGGACCTCGATGAGGTACTGATCGTCGACGGCAGCCAGCGCGAAATGCCGGAAAAAGCTACGCGCTGCGCCACGGAGTTCGCGGCGCTCGAAGCATTCTGCGCGCGGCTCAAGGCGCTCGATCCGGACGTGCTGACAGGCTGGAATATCGTCGATTTCGATCTCGCTGTGCTGCAACGCATAGCCGCGCGCGTGCGTCATCCATTCAGCCTGGGGCGGGACGGCGGCGCGCTTCGCATCCGCAAGGCCGAGGGCTACTTCGGTAGCGGCCAGGCATCCATCCCGGGCCGGCTGGTGCTCGACGGCATCGATCTGCTGCGCGGCGCCTTCGTACGCATGGAGGACTACTCGCTCGATGCGGTGGCCCGCGAGGTTCTGGGCGAGGGCAAGGCGGTGGCCGGCGATGCCCGCGAGCGTCTGGCGGAGATCCTGCACAACTATCGTGAAGATCTGCCGGCGTTCGCGCTCTATGCCCGCACCGATGCGCGCCTGGCGTATCAGATCGTGCACAAGCTCAACGTGGTGCAACTCGCGTTCGCGCGCAGCCAGCTGGCGGGAATGACGCCGGATCGGGTGGCTGCCAGCATCGCGTCGTTCGATTTCGTCTACCTGAGCGAGCTGGAGCGTCGTCACATCGTCGCACCCACCGTGCGCTCGGGAGATTCCAGCGTGTACGCTGCTCAGCAGGGTGGGCATGTGCTGGAACCGGTCACCGGCCTGCATCGCAATGTCTGGGTGTTCGATTTCAAGAGCCTGTATCCCAGCGTCATCCGCACCTTCAACATCGATCCGCTGTCGTACGTTGCCGGTCCCGCGCTGCGCGAAGACCTGATCCAGACTCCGGGAGGTTTCTTCCGGCGCACGCCGGCGATTCTTCCCGGGCTGCTCGATGAGCTGTTTCCGCGGCGCGAAGCGGCCAAGAAGGCCGGCGACGCCGTGGCATCGAACGCCATCAAGATCCTGATGAATTCGTTCTACGGGGTCCTGGGGACGCCGGCCTGCCGTTTCTACAATCCGGCGCTGGCCAATTCCATCACCGGCGCGGGCCGCGAGATGTTGTTGTGGTCGAAGCGCTGGTTCGAGGCGGCCGGCTTCGTCGTGCTGTATGGCGACACCGACAGCCTGTTCGTGCATTCCGGCAGTACCGATCCGCAGCAGGCTCATGAGCAGGGACGGCAGCTCGCGGTTGCGCTGAATGAGGAGCTCGGACGCTACATCGCGGCGCGCTGGCGCGTCACCAGTCGCCTGGAGCTCAAGTTCGAGAAGCTGTATCTGAAGTTGTTCTTGCCGCAGGCGCGGCACAGCACGCGTGGTGCCAGTAAGCGCTACGCCGGCTTGCTGCACGGCCAGGATCAGGGAAGCGTCGAGTTCGTCGGCATGGAAGTGGTGCGCCGTGACTGGACCGCGCTGGCCAGGCAGGTGCAGCGTGAGCTGTACCTGCGTCTGTTCACCGACCAGGCGGTCGATCTGTACCTGGCCGAAGTGGTGCGGCAAGTGCGCAGCGGCGCGTTGGATGACACGCTCGTCTACAAGAAGAATCTGCGCAAGGAGGCCGACGACTATACGGCCACCACACCGCCGCACGTCGCGGCGGCACGCAAGTCGACTCAGCCGCTGGGCCGGTCGATCAGTTACGTGATGACCAGCGCCGGACCGGAGCCGCTCGACAACGTGCACCATCCCATCGACCGCGAGCACTACGTCAGCAAGCAGATCAGGCCGGTGGCCGAGCCAGTGCTGGCGACACTCGGGCTGGATTTCGAGCGCGTGATCGGCGACAGCCGCCAGATGGACATGCTGTCGTTGTTCGGCGCAGGCTAGAAAAAGGTCTGCTTTATTCGTGCTTCCTCATTCCGGCGCAAGCGGGAATGACGAGGTGGTGGTCGAGATGCGCAGACCACTGCGCCCTTAGCGCCTTTCGACGGCGCCTTGCTCGGGCGGCGCGCCGGCAATCACCTGCAGGAAGGGCTCACCGTACCTGGCCAGTTTGGTCTGGCCGACCCCTGGGATCATGGCGAACTCCGCCAGCGTGTGTGGCTTGCGTCCCGCCATTTCGCGCAGCGTCGAGTCGTGGAAGATGACGTAGGGTGGCACGCCGTTTTCGTCGGCCAGCTGCTTTCTCAGTGCCCGCAGCTGATCGAACAGGGCGTGATCGGTATCGAGTGATGCGCTGGCGGCGGCTGGCTGCCGCTTGCGCGCGGCCTTGATCGGCTCGGCAAGCAGCACTTGGCGTTCACCGCGCAACACTTCCCAGCTGAGCTTGTTGAGCAGCACCACCGGGTAGCCGTCCTGTGTCTCGTCCACCAGACCCTGATGCGCCAGCGTGCGCGCCAGGTGCCGCCACTCGTCGACGCTGCGCGCCTTGCCGATTCCGTAGACGCTCAGGTTCTGATGCCCGCGATCGATCAGTTTCTGCGACTGCCCGCCGCGCAGGATCTCGATCAGGTAGGCCGTGCCGTAGCGCTCGTGACGCTGCGCCAGGCGGGCGGCGCATGAGAGATACTGCCGCGCTTCCAGCGTCCAGTCTTTGGTCTCGCGCGGCTCCAAGCAGTTGTCGCAGGCATCGCACGGCGGCGCGAAGGATTCGCCGAAATAGCGCAGCTGGATGGCGCGGCGGCATTCGGTCGACTCGGCGTAGTTGAGTACTTGCCTGAGCTGCTGCCGCGCGATGCGCTGCTCGTCCTCGAGCGGCTCGCCGGTGACCGAATCGACCTTCTGCTGGATCAGGAACTCGGCCGTGCGGATATCGGCTGCGCCGAAATACAGGATGCATTGCGCCGGATCGCCATCACGGCCGGCGCGGCCCGATTCCTGATAGTAGCTTTCGAGCGTGCGCGGCAGATCGTAGTGCACCACCCAGCGCACGTCCGGCTTGTTGATGCCCATGCCGAAGGCAATGGTCGCGACGATGATGCGTGCGTCGTCGCGAATGAAAGCCTCCTGGTTGCGGCTGCGCTCCTCGGCGTCCAGGCCCGCGTGATAGGGCAGAGCGCTGATGCCGTCATCGCGCAATTTCGCTGCGAGCTCGTCGACACGTTTGCGTGACAGGCAATATACGATGCCGGAGCTGTCCGATTCGCGCGCCCGCGCCAGCAGCTCCTCATAGGCGTGCTTGCTCTTGGGGCGGACGGCATAGCGCAGATTGGGTCGATTGAAGCTCGCCACGTGAACCGCGGGGTTCTGCAATGCCAGCTGCTGGATGATGTCGGTCCGCACCCGTGGCGTGGCGGTTGCCGTGAACGCCAGCATCGGTACCTTCGGACAGCGCTTGCGCAGCTGCGATAGCTGCCGATATTCGGGCCGGAAGTCGTGACCCCATTGCGACACGCAATGCGCCTCGTCGATGACGATGCCGGCCAGCGCCGCCGAGTCCACCAGTCGTGGCAGAACGCCGCCGAGAAAGTCCGGGTGCAGCAGGCGCTCGGGCGCCAGATACAGCAGCTTGTAGTCGCCGCGCAGCAGTGCGCTGGTGCGCGCCCACACTTCCGAGCCGGGCAAGCTGGAGTTGATGAAGGTGGCGGCGATGCCGTTGTCTTGCAATTGCCGCACCTGGTCCTGCATCAGCGCGATCAGCGGTGACACCACCAGCGTGACGCCGTGCCGGATCACCGCCGGCAGCTGGAAGCACAGCGACTTGCCGCCGCCGGTGGGCATGATGGCCAGCACGTCGCGGCCGGCCAGCGCATCGTGCACGATGGCCTGCTGGCCGGGCCGGAAGGAGTCGAAGCCGAAGCTGCGCTTGAGTTCGGCGGACAGGTCGGGACTCAACGTCCGTGATGAGTCGTGGGATGCGGGCATCGGCGGAGTTCGCAGCAGAGGGAGCGGCTGCATGATCGCATTGTCGCCGCCGCTGCGGCCAACTTTTCTCGCTCTGCATGGGAGCGGCAAGCGCGATGAGAGGGTCGCGTATTGCGCAGCCGTAGGGCGCGATTCAGGACATGGTATCGCCGCGGCCGCGTGGAGCCGCGCAAGCACCTGCGCCGCAGCCGACTAGCGGGTACCGGTCAGGCTTTCCATCATCAGACCGGTGCCGCCCTTGGAGATGTGCGCGACGATGGCGGTGCGGCGATGGATCTTGGTGACCACACCCAGATTGATCGCGAACGCCAGATGCACGGTGGCGCCCTTCTTCAGCCCCAGGTTCTCGGTTTCGATGAAGACGCCGTTCGCGCTCAGATTGCGCGCACGGCACAATTTCCCAGGACGGCCGGGGACGGATACGTAGACGGCG
>JBDHQY010000034.1:0-10807 GCA_039807315.1 Steroidobacter sp.
GGCGTGCATCGAGCAGCCCCCGCGCATCCATCTTCGAGTTCGGCACCGTGCCATTTGATTTGATCGCGATCGCATGGGCTGCAGACCAGTAGTTGTAGTTCAGGTGCAGCGCCAGATTCCTGACGGCCTTGAACTGGTAGTCAAGCGCAAGATTGACAGTCTCGCGCGGTGCATTATTGATCTTGCCACGATCTGCAACGTCTCCGATCGTCCCGCCCATGTTGAACCGATCATACCTGTAGTCCAGGTATGACGCGCTGAGAGCTGCGCGCAGCCGCTCGGTAAGCAGCGCCTCGGCTTCCAGCTCGGCGCCGTATAAGGTGGCCGCTCCCGCGTTCAGCACCGATGCCACAGTGCCTATGAACGACGTGACCTGCATGTCGTCGTACTCGCTGTAAAAAGTCGCCAGGTTGAACTGCAGCCGGTCGTCCAGCCAGCGTGACTTTATCCCGGCTTCCCAGGTTGCCAGTTTCTCGGAGCGATAGGGCCTCGCCGCGGCCGTCGGAGATGCCGCTTGGCCATCGTAACCGCCGCTGCGGAAGCCATCAGCGAACTTCACATAAACGTTCAGGTCGTCCAGCACTCTATAGCCAACCGAGAACATCATCGACGTATCGTTGAAGGAAAGTTCCGGAACCACCAGGTTCGGGGCTGGGTCGAGCAGCGCAAAGGATCCGGTGCCGCCGGTGAATGTCTGCAGAAACCGCGACATCCGCTTCCGTTCCTCGGTGTAGCGCGCACCGAGGCTCAGGCTCAGCGCATCAAGCGAGCCCGGACGGTAGTCGATCTGCCCGAACACGGCCTTGTTACTGTTGTCGAGGTAGGCGTTACCGATCCGCTGGGTGGTCGCGTTCGAGAGTTGTTGCACACGAAGGTTGACCCCTTCGTCCTCGTAGTAATAAAGGCCCAGCACATAGTTCAGCCGGTCGCTGCTACCGATCAGCTGCAGTTCCTGAGAGAGCTGCTCAACAGTGTATTCGCGCAGGGATTCCAGGAAACTGGTGTCGCTGCCGTCCAGATCCTGCCCGTCCCGTGAATTCATCTCCCGATAACCGGTAATCGATTTCAGTGACGCCCGATCACCAAGCTTCCAGGTGACGTTCAGCGCATGTGCGTCAGTCTCGGTATCGAAGAATGCTGCGGCGTTCGCGCTACCAACCTTCGGCTGTCCGCCCGGTATGTAGCGCTCAAAGCCAGGCGGCCGACCGCCTGGAACGACATCTATCACTTGAAATAGTCGCTGATTTTCATCCGCCCGGAAACTGCTGAAATCATAGCCGACGAAGAACCGACTGGAGATCTCCCAGTCGAGGGCCACATGAAAGCCATGACGATCGACAGTGCCAAACTGATCGAAAGCCGCAACTGGGAATGATGGACTGGCAAAGCTCTGCTGGACGTTGTCTGTGAAGCCATCGCGCCGACGCATATAGGCGCTAAGTCGCGCCCGGAGTTCGCCCGCTCCGGCGCCGGCGGCGCCGACCGTCGGAAGATCAAGACTCAAGTTGCCGTGATGCAGCTGCTGGTTACCAATGCCAGCCTTGACTTGGGCATCGAACGCGCCGCTCGGTCGCTTGCTGACGAAGTTGACGGCGCCACCGATCGTGTTGCGTCCGTACAAAGTGCCCTGGGGGCCACGAAGCACCTCCACTCGTTCGATGTCCCCGAGATCGAACAGCGAGCCGACCGCCTTCCCTGTGTACACGCCGTCGATGTACATGCCGACGGCGTTCTCGAAGCCAGGGTTGCCGGCGTCATTGTTGCTGGCGCCACGGATCGCCAACGTCACAGCACCGGTCGTGCTCTGCTTGACGTGCAGATTGGGAACAAGCTTCGCAAATGAGTCCGTGTCGATCACGCGCGCATGTTCAAGCACGTTAGCGTCGAGCGCCGTGAGTGCGATCGGCACTTCCTGCAGATTCTGTGCGCGCTTCTGTGCGGTGACGATGACTTCATCCAGTACAGCCTCCTGTGACCATGCCCCGATAGTCACGCTGCAGCTCACCACCGCGGCTCCGGACAACACCATCAATCGGATGGTTCTGTTCGATTTCATGGTCCAGCTCTCCCCTATGGCTGTACATCAACGAGATTTGCGACCAGGAGGTGGAGGTCTTCTCCAGAAGCGCACCTGCCGAGCAATCATCCCCCGGCAGAGCCGGGGGATTCCCTGCAATGGGTTACCGGAGAATGGTATTTGCTGTGGTCAACCGTACCTTGCGCTGACCAGTGCAGATCAGGTCAATGTGGTACCAAATCGGGCCGCCTGCATCCGATGCCGAGATAAGCAGAGCCTGGGCGGCCCGTTGACGGCGCGTTCGGCAAGGTCGTACAGTCGGCCACGTTAATATCAAATCCGGACGCGTACAGTCCGGATCCGGCAGTCATAGGGCTGCCGGGAACGCCCTGTCGCAACGCTTCTGGCCATCGAGTGCACTACCGCCAATGCACAGCCCGCTGAAAAACAAGATCTTCTTCTATCTAAGCCGCATGCATGCGCGCGGTATTGATGCAACCGCCGTTCTCGCAGGCACCGGCCTCGACGAAAAGAGCATCAGCGCGGCGTCTTTCTATACGACACCAGATGCCTACCGCCGCATCATCGCCAACATGCTGCGGCTCACGGGTAATCCGCGCCTCGGCATCGCACTCGGAATGGAATTCAAGATCAGCGACCTCGGTGTACTTGGCTATGCCGCGCTCAGCAGCGCCACACTGGCGCAGGCTCGGCAGGTGATCCACCGTTATTACACCCTCAACGAATACATTCTGACTCCATCGAACTACTGCCGCGATGGGCGCTGGTACAGCGAGTTGCGGGAATCGCTGCCGCTCGGCTGGCTGATGCCGTTCGCCATTGAGGAGTTCATCAGCCGCACCATTGCCCTTTCCACCAGCCTGACCAGCCATTCGTTTCCGATCCTGAAGATCTGCGTGACCTACGCGGAGCCCGAGCGCAGCGACGAGTATCAACGCGCATTCCGATGTCCGATCTTCTACAACCAGACACGCAACGTCATTGAATTCGACATCGAACGGCTCAAGGACTCGATAACGCTGTCCGACCACGACGTCTTCACGATCTGCGATCAGCAGTGCCGACTGCTGATCAAGGAGAAGGACCAGCAGGATCGCCTTGCCGATACGATCCAGCGGATCCTTCTCAGTATGCCAGGCCGATTTCCGTCCGCCGACGGTGTGGCCGAACGACTCGGTGTCAGTCCCCGCACACTTCGCAGACAGCTGCAGAAAGAAGGCTTCACCTACCAGCAGACGCTCGATGCGACCCGGCGCAGTCTCGCCGAGCAGTATCTGCAGCACACATCTCTGACGCCGAAGGAGATCGGGTTTCTGCTCGGCTACGCCAATGTCAGCCATTTCCGGCGCGCGTTCCGGCACTGGACCGGCAAGCGTGTTTCGGAAGTTGGCCGGCACAGAAATAGCCGCCGTGGACATCGTCGCTGGGAGCTGGCGGCACCGCCGCTGCGACTTCAGGACTGACCGGGTGTGCCGGAGTGCAGGTAGAGCACCTGCAAGTCATACAGCAAGGAAGGCTTGTCGCTGTCGTTTACGTGCATCGCGACCTCACTGGTCATCAGCGTGCCGCGCCGATGACGCTCGACCTGCTTGAGTCGCTGGCGGGCCCGGAGCTGTGATCCCGCGGGTACCGGCGCCAGGAATCGCAGGCCGGCGGAACCGTAGTTGGCCGCGCTCGAGTAATGCACTGGCTGCCAGTCGCGCGGTGCGGACAATGTCGGTAGCAATGCCAGCAGCAGGAATCCATGTGCGATCGTCGCACCGTAGGGGCTCTCGCGCTTTGCGCGCTCGACGTTTACGTGAATCCACTGCCGGTCGCCGGTCAAGTCGGCAAAGCGGTCGATCATTTCCTGGGTAACCGTGACCGGCTGCGACCATGGACCAAACTCCGGTGACACGAAGCAGGTCAGCGTCTCAACATCCCGAACGTCGACCTCATGCATTGTCAGGATCACTCCTTCCCGAGAATCACGATGCCGCACGCCTGTGGCGCGCCACCAATGTTGTGGCTCAAGGCGAGCGTCGCGCCTTGTACCTGTCGGACTCCGGCCTCGCCGCGCAATTGCAGTGTGTTCTCATACAGCATACGCACGCCGGTCGCGCCAGTCGGATGACCGAAGCTCTTGAGCCCGCCATCCGTATTCACGGGCAGCTCGCCCGCCAGATGAAAGACCTCTGAAGCGATGAGTTCCTTCGCCGCGCCGCGGGCGCAAAAGCCAAGATCCTCGTAAGTCAGGAGCTCCGTCAGTGTGAAGCAGTCGTGCACCTGCGCGATATCGATCTGGCGGAACGGATCGGTGATACCGGCTTGTCGATAGCAGTCCTGGGCAGCGGCGCGCGTCGGCTTCCAGCCGAGGAAGTCGAAGTCTGGATCAGATTGCGGATTCGGGCCCAGCATTACCGATACGCCCTTCAGCCAGACCGGCTCACGACGCCAGGAATGCGCCCCGTCCGCCCGCGACAGGATCAATGCAGCGGCACCATCCGACTGCGCCGCGCAGTCGTACAACCCGAATGGCCACGAGATCATCCGAGCCTTCAGTACATCGTCGGTCGTGATGAGCTTCTTCAACATGCTCTTCGGCGCCAGTGTGCCGTTCGCATGATTCTTGACCGCGATCTTCGCCAGTTCCAGGCGACCGGCCCCGTAGGTTTCGAAGTACTTTGCCGCGCAAAGTGCAAACCAACCGGCCGGAGTCATCGGCAGGCCGCGGGTCGTGTTGAGCGTAACGCTCGGTCCGGAAACGCCGCGATCCTTTGGTTTGTCGAAACCCACTACGAGGACCGTATCGTAAAGGCCCGCGGCGATCGACATCGCCGCGCACCGGAATGCATCGGTGCCGGTCGCACAATAATTCTGGACGAGCGTAATCGGTAGATCGAACAGCTTCAGGGATTCGGCAACCTCGGCGGTACCGCGTGACGGGTAGATTGCGCCGCAGAACACCGCATCTAGCTGTCTCTGTGGATTCTCGAGACCGGCGTCTGCATAGGCCTCGAATGCAGCCTCGACGATCATGTCCTCTGCCGACATGGTCCAGTTCTCGCCGAATGCCGAGCAGCCGGCGCCGACGATGGCGACGCGGTCGCGCAGACTCTCAGGCATCGTGCACCTCCTGCAGTGCAATCAGGCGGCTCTTCCAGAACCAAGCAGGCCGGCCCCCTGAGGCATGAATGCGGCGGAATACGAACTCAACTGGAAGGCCAGTGCGGAGCTCTTCACCGCCATAGTCCGCGAGTTGCAGGTAGGCTCGCGCGCTGCCGCCGAGCGCGCAAACCCCGGCGACGACCGGTGGCATCGGCGAAGGGAAGAAGTAATCCTTGCTGTAGCTCAGGAGTACACCGCGGCGGCGTGCGAGGGCTACCGGCTCGAAGTCGTCACGCGCGAAGCACCGATAACATACACGGGCTGGAGGAAACTGCTCGGTCTCGCAACGTCGACAGCGCACACCAGTAAACCCGATGTCGGCATCCTGATCGCGGTAGCTGACCGTAGCGGAAATGCCGTCCGCCGATTTGCGATCCGCGCCGCCGCCGTCGAGACCTCGGCACTTCAAGTACTGGCGATAACTGCGCAACATGATGCGTCGCTTCAACTGTTCGTCGAGTGTCGAAGACCGCGCCAACGGCCGATCGAGCACCCAGCTCATCAGATGAGCACCATCACCAGCGAAGCAGCTGAGTATTCTTTCTCCGGGCTGCGCACGCCATGCGGCGATCGCGAGTAGTAGCGGCGCGAAGGCGCTGCCACAGTTTCCAACCCGCCCGAACAGCGAATCGACGACCTGTTCGGTGCGAAACCCCAATTGCTGCGCCAGTTCCAGATGACTGCGGCGATCCGGCGCGTGCAGCGCGAGATGCTGGATCAACGACGGTTCAAGTCCGCTCTCGCGTCGCAATTGATCCCAGGCCGCAATGACCGGCTCGAAGTAGCCATAGCGAACGACAAACCGGTCCTCCCAGCTGCGAAGCGAACCAGCCCCGTCTTCCCGCCAAACGTCGAAGGCCTGACGACTTGCTGCGCCATCGACTTCCAGCCGCAACGGGGCATCGGCTTCGATGACGAACGCTACCGCGGCGTCACCGAGGTCGGCTTCCATGGCCGAGTACGGCTCAGCCGTGCGCACATCGCTCGTCACTACCAATACAGCACGCGCTGCGCCGGATGCGACAGCGCTAACCGCCGCTCTCAGGGCCGTGGCACTTCCGCGCAAGCTGCTGCCGTAGTCCACCGTGACGACATCCGGACGCAGCCCCAAGGCTTTTGCCACAATGGCCGCGGCAGATTTTTCTGTAAAGAACGACGAAGTGGACGCGAGGTACACATGATCGATTCCGGCTGGGTCGCACCCGGCCAGGCAATCGTTGCCGGCGGCAACCGCCATCGTGACGACATCCTCATCGGCTCCGGCGACGGCCTTCTCGTGAACGGATGGCGGCTGATCCGGAGCATGGATCAAGCTGAGCGGTAGTCGCATGCGCGGTACATGGACGCCGCACGCCGAAATTCCTGCCATGGGATATCCAACAGCTGATAGCGCCATGCATCATATGGACGTTCGACCCTGCGGGGAATCCCACGCCGTTCAATCCCGCCAGTGCGGGTATCAGATTGGCCGGATTTGGCGTTCCCGCTTCGGCGAATGGGTGGGACCACGCTTCACTTGGTCAACACAAACAGTCAAGCAGCTTGATATTATAAAGGCGCACAACCACAGGGGAATTCCGCTATGTCTTCGCTGCTCAAGCGCTTTGCCCGTCATGGCATCCAGTTCACTGCGATCGGCATGGTGATCACCCTGGCCGCTCCTGCGCAGGAGTCGCCAGACAGTGGCGGCATCCAGGAAGTGCTCGTCACGGCCGAGCGGCGCGAGAGCAATCTGCAGGACACCCCGATCGCGATCACGGCCATGGATGCCGCCACACTCGTCGACCGGGGCATCACCGATCTCGAGGGCATCATCAAGGCGACCCCGAGCATGTCCTTCACGCCCTATCCGCCGACCGCCAACACCCTGACGCTCTACATGCGCGGCTCGGGCGTGCAGGACGTCGGTCAGATCACGATCGACACGGCCATCGGGCTCTACCAGGACGGCTTCTACATCTCGCGCGGGCAGATGGTGACGTTCGATCTTGCGGACATCGAGCGCGTCGAAGTGCTGCGCGGCCCCCAGGGCACGCTCTATGGACGCAATACGACTGGAGGAGCGGTCAACCTCATCAGCAAGAAGCCCTCGGGTGAACTCGGCTTCAAGCAGGAACTGGAATTCGGCAGCAACGGACGATTCAGGAGCCTCACCGCGCTCGACCTGCCGCAGTGGCACGGGTTGTCGGCCAAGCTCTCCTTCCTGAAACGCCAGAAGGACGGCTATGTGAAGAACCGCGGGCCGGGCAATGACTTCGGCGAGGAGGAGCAGGCCGCCGGGCGCTTGGCGCTGCGCTGGGATGGCGGCGGGCCCTTCACGGCAGACTACTTCTATGAGCGCGGGGATCTCGATTCCACGCCGCTCTATTACACCAGCTCTGCCCTTGTCGGGCTGATCCCGGGGTATTCCGACCGCGGCCGACCCGAAGCGCGCAGCTACCGCGCCATGGACCTGCCGGTCAGCCCGGGAGAGTACGAGAGTCATGGCCTCACGCTCGCCTGGGCTGTCAACGACGCCCTCACCCTGAAGTCCCTCACCGGCTACCGCGACCTGAGCGTCGCCTACAACCAGGACTATGCCGAGACTTTCTTCGTCGGCTTTCGCAGCCTCGACGACATCCGCTCGCACCAGTTCTCGCAGGAGCTGCAGGCGGTGGGCAGCGCGCTCGACGGACGCATCGAGTACATCGCGGGCCTGTATTACTTCGAGGAAGCCGGACGGCACTTCCAGAACACGGTCATCACCAATGCCCTGCCCGGCTCATCCCCGCTGCTGCTGAACAAGGACCGCTTCGTTTCCATGAAGTCGGAGTCGCAAGCGGCCTTCGCGCAGCTCACCTGGACGCCCCCAGTGCTCGATGACCGGCTCGGGCTCACTTTTGGCGGCCGCTACACCCGGGATGAACGATCGGCGCAGCGCCAGCTGCTGACGACCTTCTTCGGCTTCCCGATTGCACAGGAGCCCGCCCCGGGGCTCATCAACGCCAACGACCTGGAATCGAGCCGCTTCAATCCGTCCTTCACGGCGAACTTCGCCTGGACCGACGACGTGAACACCTACCTGCGCGTCGCCACCGGATACAAGGCCGGCGGCTCGAGCGAATCGGTGGACGTCGGACAGTTCGGCGTCACCTTCGCGCCGGAGGACGTCACGGTGTACGAGCTGGGACTGAAGTCCTATCTCTTCGACCGGCGCATGCGACTGAACGCCGCAGCGTTCTCCAGCCGGTACGAGGACATGCAGCTGTTCTTCAACACCAGTCCCGGCGATCTCTCGGTGGTACTCGGGCTCAATGCCGGCAAGGCCACGATCCGGGGGCTCGAGCTCGAAACGCTCTGGCAGCCGATCGACTCCCTGAGCTTCACGCTCGAGTACACGTATCTCGATGCGAAGTACGACGAGGTGCGGGCGCCGGCCGGCACGATCTTCGACCCCGCCGTCAATCCGGCCTCTCCCTACCAGGTGGGTGAAGACGTCAAGCAGTTGTTCTCCACCGGTTATGCGCCGCAGAACACTCTCAACCTCGGTTCGAGCTGGACTTTCCTGACTCGCGGCAGCAGCAACCTCACAGCCATCCTCAACTATCGCTGGGAGGACCGCACCTACCACAGCTCGGGAGCCGGGCCCGCTGTGCCGAACCACGAGACAGCTTCCCGCCCCGCCTTCGGTTTGCTCGACGGGCGTTTCTCCTGGAAGACCGAGCTGTCGAGCAACAGTCGTCTGCGTGTCGATGTCTGGGGCAAGAACCTCACCGACAAGGAGTGGCCGCTCTACGTGATCGCCTCGGGCAGCCCGGTGCCGGTACGCGATCCGCTCACCGGCATCGTCTCGCCTGCGGGCTACTACTCCGCGCCCATCGCCTGGGCGGAGCGGCGCAGCTACGGGGTGAATCTAGTGTACGAGTATTAGCGATGATGCGGCAGCTGTTTGCGCTGCTGCTGGCTGCAATCGGCGTCGCGCTCGCGCTGGGTGGCATCAGGCTGTTGCTGCTCGGCGGTTCAGCCTACTACCTCGTCACGGGTGGGCTGCTCGCAGCGAGCGCGGCGCTGCTGTGGCGCAAACGCAGGAGCGGTGTCTACCTGTATGGGGTTGCGTTCTTCGGGACGCTGGCCTGGTCGACCTGGGAAGCAGGCTTCGATGCCTGGGCGCACCTACCCCGCATCGGGCTCTTGCTCGCGCTCGGCGCGTGGCTGCTGCTCCCGGTCACTCGGCGTGGGCTGAAACCGGCCACCTTCGCACCATCGTTCGAGCGCTGGCTGCGAGGCGCACGCCTGCCGCTGCTCATCGCCGGATCAGCTGCAGTCGCCGTACTGGTCGGTTGGCTCCTGCGCAGTGCAGGCCCCGCGCCACAGACTGACCCCATCTATCAGGCGGGCATGCAGCTGCCTCGCAACGCAACCCGTGCTCCGCAGCCGGCGCAGCAAGCGCCGGCCGCTGCTGGCGAGTGGTGGCATTACGGCGGCGACCCCGGTGGCTCGCGCTTCAGCCCGGCCGCTCAGATTACGCCCGCCAACGTTGGCAAGCTCGAGGTGGCCTGGACTCACCGCACGGGGGGCACCCCACCACCTGGCTATGTCACGTTCGAGGCGACGCCACTCAAGGTCGGCAAGGTCCTTTACCTGTGCACCGGCTACAACGACGTCATCGCCCTGGAGGCCGATTCGGGCCGCGAGATCTGGCGCTACCGGGCACAGGTCGAGACAGCCGATGTGTTCACCTTCACCTGCCGCGGCGTAGCTTATTACCGCGTGCCGGACGCGACGGGCGCATGCGCCGAGCGCATCTACACCAATACCGTCGATGCGCGCCTGATTGCCCTCGATGCGCGCGACGGGCTGCCGTGCCCCGATTTCGGATCAGGAGGCGAAACCTCGCTGCTGGCCGGCATGGGCGAGGTCGTGCGAGGTTACTATTACGTGACTTCTGCGCCGACGCTCGTGCGCGGCAGGATCGTGCTGGGCGGCTGGGTGACCGACGGGCAGTATTGGGGTGAGCCGTCGGGGGTGATCCGCGCCTTCGACGCAGTCACGGGCCGCCTGGCGTGGGCCTTCGATATGGGCCGGCCCGATCGACAGGGCGAACCGCCACCCGGCGAACACTACACGCCGGCGACACCCAACTCCTGGGCACCGATGAGCGCGGACGAGGAACTCGGCCTCGTCTTCGCGCCGACCGGCAATGCCACACCCGACTACTACGGTGCGCAGCGGCGCAGCTTCGACGACCAATACTCGTCGTCGGTCGTGGCGCTCGATGCCGGGACGGGCAAGGTCCGCTGGTCCTTCCAGACCGTGCACCACGACCTCTGGGACTACGATGTCGCATCGCAGCCGACTCTCGTCGATCTGCCGACGGCCGAGGGCATACGCAAGGCATTGCTGCAGCCGACCAAGCGCGGCGAGATCTTCGTGCTCGACCGGATGACCGGTGAACCCATCATGCCGGTCGAGGAACGTCCGGTCCCGCAGGACGGCGCCCCATCGGGCGAGCGCCTCTCGAATGCGTATTCCGGCGATCGTGAACAGTAAATCCACGCGATGATGAACAGTGCGTGGTGCCGGCGACTGGAGTGTGGGTTTTTACGTCAGGTGTTCACGATCCGTCAACCGACGCCCCACTTC
>JBDHQY010000035.1:0-10702 GCA_039807315.1 Steroidobacter sp.
GAGCTGCACGGGCACGGTGGGCCGGTGGTCATGGACCTGCTGCTTGCACGCATCGCCGAACTCGGCGCACGCCTGGCGCAGCCCGGTGAATTCAGTCGGCGCGCCTTTCTCAACGACAAGCTCGATCTCGCGCAGGCCGAAGCGGTCGCCGATCTGATCGACAGCGGCTCGGCGCAGGCGGCCCGGGCGGCGCTGCGTTCGTTGCAGGGTGAATTCTCCGATGCGGTGCATTCGCTGACGGAAGCGGTGACGCAAACACGCATGCATGTCGAGGCTGCGATCGATTTCCCCGAAGAAGAGATCGACTTCCTGGCCGACGCAGCGCTGCGCGAGCGGCTCGATCGCGCCTTGGCATTGTCGGCGCAGATCACGGCGGCCGCTCGGCAAGGTGCGTTGCTGCGTGAAGGCATGACGGTAGTGATCGCCGGACGTCCCAACGCCGGCAAGTCCAGCCTGCTGAATCGCCTCGCCGGCTACGACGCCGCCATCGTCACCGCCATCCCCGGCACGACTCGCGACGTACTGCGCGAGCGCATTCATATCGATGGCATGCCCTTGCACATTGCCGACACAGCGGGCCTGCGCGAAGAGGCCGATATCGTCGAGGCCGAAGGCATTCGCCGCGCTCATGCCGAAATGTCGCGCGCCGATCGCATCCTGTATGTCGTCGACGCCACGCTCGCGCCGGATGAGGAGTCGATTCGCAAGGAAACGGCACTGTTGCCGGATGCCGTACCAGTGACCTGGGTCTTCAACAAGATGGATCTGGTTGGTGACCCAGTGCTCTTGCAGCCGACCCACCCGCCGCGCGTATACCTTTCCGCCGTTACCGGCGAAGGTATCGATCGGCTGCGCCAACACCTGAAAGAATGCGTTGGTTTTCACGGCGCCGACGCCGGCACCATTTCGGCGCGTCGCCGGCACCTCGATGCACTGTCCCGAGCGCACGCGCACATTCTGGAAGCCGTCCGACAGCTCACCGAGCAGCGTGCCGGTGAGCTGATGGCCGAGGAGCTGCGCCTGGCTCAGCAATGCCTGGCGGAAATCACCGGCGAGTTCACCTCGGATGATTTGCTGGGACGGATATTCGCGAGTTTCTGCATCGGCAAATAGCGAAGACGATCAGGCTGCTTCGGTACACCTGGTCGGCGCCATGACGAACGGAATTCCTGCTATTTTATTGATTCAAGACGGATCTTCATGTCTCGCGGCATCGTGCCATGGCGCAATCACGGCATGGCCCCACCCGGGCGATGCGGGCACGGTGATGTGAATGGTTCTCAACGACATGGCAATCGAGATCCTGCAGCTCGAGAAACGGCTGCCAGGCCTCCCGTCGGACAAGGACGAGATTTATGTTCGGCGCGATCGGCTCCGCTGGATTGGTCGCTGCAGCAGTCCGATGACGTGTCTACGGCGTTTATCTGGACAATGCCGAGGTTGCATTGAAGCCCGGTCGCGGTCAGGCAATGCGTAGCTGCGTGGTGTTGCCCAGGGGATATTGATCATGCGCTATCCCAAGAACTGGTTCGGGCAAACCATCAAGCCGACGCACCACACGTCGCCCAGACCCCGGTTTGTGCGAGGAATGTCCAGAGCGGCGCCGTTCACGAGCCGGTTCCAAATACACACGAAGATCGAAACCTGGCGGTGCGAATACAACGAGATTCGACCCCATTGGAGTTTCAGGCCGTTGACTTCACCGCCGGCGGAGTTCGAACAGCAGTCGCTGCTGCAGTGCCCACGGCAAGCCGTCCGTCAAACTCACGATGCTTCGCGTGCAGCCCCGATCCGGAATGCAAGTTGCATGACGAATCGTTCTGACACCAATGAAAAACTTGCAGACAGAGTGTCTTGAATAGTCATTTGGCTTGGTATATATAACAAGTCATGGCATATGTATAGACATATCAAGATGCCAGCTGATCGAAATGGGGTCGGATGTGAATTCAACAAACATCAGCGCAGGGGAGTCCAATGCGGTCTATCAATAATGGTTTGGTGAGTCTGAAAGGAGCAGTTCGCGCGGCGCTCTGCCTCGCGACGCTCGCGCAGGTGCAGCTGGTCGCTGCCGCCGAGTCCGAAACGGCTGCTCCCGGCGCCACTTTGGGAGAAGTGGTCGTCACCGGTACACGCGTCGTCCGCGACGGTTACGAGGCGCCCACGCCGGTCAGTGTCGTGACGACCGAGGAGCTGCAGGGCTTCGCCTCTCCCAACGTCGCGGATGCGCTGAACACGCTCCCGTCGCTCGCTGGCAGCTGGACGCCAGCCGCCAACCAAACGAACGCGAGCAGCGGCAACACCGGCATCAATGCACTGAATTTGCGCAACATCGGCACCAACCGCACCTTGGTGATGCTCAACGGGCAACGCATCGTCGCGTCTTCGACCAACGGTCTGGTCGACGTCAACAACATTCCGCAGGAGCTGATCAAGCGGGTCGAAGTCGTCACGGGCGGTGCCTCGGCATCGTGGGGTTCGGACGCCGTCGGCGGTGTCGTGAACTTCATCCTCGACACCGACTACACCGGTCTGAAGACTTCCTTCCAGGGCGGCATGACCAGCCGCGGCGACAACGAGAAGACCAAGTTCACGCTCACGGGCGGTACCGATTTCGGCGGCGGTCGCGGCCATTTCCTGTTCAGCGGCTCGATCGAGCACGAAGACCCCATCATCTACAACACCCGCGGCTGGAACCTCAAGGGTTGGCAGGTCGTGGTCAACCCCGCCTACAACGCGACGACGAACAGCGGCGTGCCGCAGCGGCTGGTCCTCGACCAGATCTCGACGGCCAACGGCCTGATCGGCGGCATCATCACCTCGGGACCCCTGCGGGGTACCGCGTTCGGCCAGGGTGGTGACCCCTACGCATTCATCTACGGCGACCTGTATAGCGGCGGACAGTTCAACCGGGGCGGTCCGATGTGGAAGGAGGCTGACATCCGCGGCAAGCACGGCAGTGCGCCGTTGGCTTCGGAGATCCGCGGCGTGGGCGCGCTCGCCAACGCCTCGTGGCAGCTGACCGACGATACCAAGATCTCGCTGCTGGTCTCGCGTAACAACAGCAAGACCCGCAATTGGGCGTTCTCGCTGGAGGACTACGGCAGCATCACCATCAAATCAGGCAATCCGTTCATTCCGGCATCCGTGCAGGCAGCTATGGATGCGAACGGCCTCGCAACCATCAGCCTGGGCACGATGCACCAGGACCTCGACATCGCCAAAGGCACTGGCGACCGTACGGTGACCCGCGCCGTGTTGAGTCTGGATGGCAAGTTCGGCAATGGTTGGGGTTGGAACGCCTACTACCAGTACGGCGAGGCAAAACAGGCCTATTCCACGCCCGGCATGTGGAATACCGCTTTCCTGGCGAAAGCATACGACGCCGTCATCAACCCGAATACCGGTGCGATCGTCTGCCGCGTGACGCTCACTGATCCGACGGATCCCTGCGTGCCGTACAACCCGATGGGCATCGGTGTGAACTCGCAGGCGGCGGTGAACTATGTTCAGGGCAACGGCGTTACCCAGTCGCGCCTGAATTACCTGACGGAAAACGTTGCATCCGCCAGCATCGACGGAACCCCGTTCTCGCTGTGGGCGGGCGAGGTTTCGGTAGCGGCAGGTGCCGAGTATCGCAAGGAATGGATGGGCAAGAGCTCGGTCGACCAGTACTCCATGCTGGGACAATGGTGGGCAGGTAACAGCCGGCCCAGCTACGGCTCCTTCGACGTGAAGGAAGTCTTCCTCGAAACCGTGATTCCGCTCGCCAAGGATGTGACGTTCGCCAGGTCGGCGGATCTGCAGGCCGCGGTTCGCTGGGAGGATTACAGCACCGCCGGCGCCGTGACGGCCTGGAAGGTCGGCACCACCTGGGCGCCGGTCGACAGCCTGAAGTTCCGTGGCTCCGTCTCGCACGATATCCGCGCACCGAACCTGATCGAGCTGTACAGCTCAGGCATTGCCGGCGCGCCGTACATCCTCGACCCATGGCAGCCGAGCATTCCCTCGCCCGGCTACGGCATCAGCGTGCTGAACGTGGGCAATCCGGCGCTGCGGCCGGAGAAGGCCGATTCCTGGGGCGTTGGCCTGGTGTTCCAGCCGACCTTCCTGCCCGGTTTCGGCGCTTCGATCGACTACTGGGACACGGACGTGACGGATGCCATCGCCACGGCCCTGACCGAGCAGCAGATCGTCGACAATTGCTTCGGCGGCCAGAACGACTTCTGTTCGCTGATCGATTTCGCGTCCGGGCCTGGCAGCCGCATCCTCACGGTGCGTCGCTCGCCGGTGAACAATGCCAATGCCCGCTACCGTGGCCTGGACATCGAGGCCAGTTACCGGTTCGATCTTGGTTCCGTGCCGGGCAGTTTCTCGCTGCGCCTGCTGGCCACCAACTTCCTGCAGAACTCGTCGGTGAACAACGGTATCGAGACCGAAATCGCCGGCCAGAACAGCACGATAGGGGGTGGTGGCACGGTGCCTGACTGGCGTTACACGGCGACCCTCGGCTGGGCGCTGGACTCCTGGCGGGCAAGCCTGACGGCGCGCGGCATCAGTGCCGGTACTCTCAACAACTACTTTGTCGAGTGCACGACGGGTTGTCCGGTGTCCAATACGCGCAACGTCACCATCAACGACAATCACGTCGCTGGTGCGATCTACTTCGACGCTTCGCTGTCGCGCGACTTCGACTTCGGCGCCAGCTCGAAAGCGAACCTGTTCCTGAACGTGCGTAACCTGGCCGATCGGGATCCGGCGGTCGTCGCGGCGTACGGTAGCTTCGCCGACACCTTGCCTGCGGCGAATGCCAACCTGTACGACGTACTGGGTCGTGTGTTCAGTGCCGGTGTACGCTTCGAGTTCTGACCTCTTGGTGGGGCGGCACGGGACCTTCGGTCCCGTGTCGCCGCCGACGGTGAAGCGGCCCGATGTGATGCTCTTCCCCGGAGCGCGGATGGCATGTTCATTCCCGTTTTTCGGTATAGGGCTGATCGTCGACGGTTTGCGCCGGTCGATCCCGATGCCCTCGCACAACCACTTAAGTGACGCTAAATCTTGATGAACTGGGCCTCATTGATCTGGATCCGGTGGGCATCTAGCCTCAAGGATCGCGTCCATTGCCCGTCTTGATAGGGGGATGAGCCAAGTGCTGCAACGAGTACGAAACCTGATCGGGACGCGCAGCCGAGTATTGCTGTGGTGCGCAGGTGGAGCGGCGGTGGCTGGGATTGCCATTGCCGTGGGAATGGGGAAAGCCGGGCATCACGCGGAGCCGGAGTCCAAAGGCACTCCGGCGAGCATGCGCCTGCTCACCCAGCAGCAATACATGAATATGCTGGCCTACACGTTCGGGCCGGACGTGCAGCCGATGACGCGATTTGCCGC
Organism: Steroidobacter sp.; assembly: GCA_039807315.1. Taxonomy (GTDB): domain Bacteria; phylum Pseudomonadota; class Gammaproteobacteria; order Steroidobacterales; family Steroidobacteraceae; genus Steroidobacter. Next base: position 5,389 of record JBDHQY010000035.1, read on the forward strand.
CCTGCCGCGTACCGATGGGCTTCTCGCCAGCGGGGCGGCCATGGCCGGCCTTACCGATTCCCAGCTGGAGGTGTACCAGAAGACCGCCTCCAAGGTGGCCGAGCAGGTCATTAGCGAGGACAGCCGCAAGTACCTGATCCCCTGCGTGCCGTCCGACCCCGCCGCGGCCGATCCCGAGTGCGCTCGCAAGTTCGTCGCGCAAATCGGGCCGTTGCTGTATCGGCGCGCCCTGTCTCCCGAGCACGTCGACGTGCTGGTCGAGGAAGCAAACAAGGCGGCCAAGGGGCTGGGGGACTTCTACCAAGGCCTGGGTGTGGTGATCGAAGGCATGCTGCTCAGTCCCAGCGTGCTGCTGGTGGCGGAGGCGACCGAGCCCGATCCGGACCATCCGGGTGCGCAACGCCTCGATGCCTGGTCACTGGCTACCCGGCTCAGTCTTTTCCTCTGGAATGCTCCTCCGGACGCCGAGTTGCTGGAAGCTGCCGAGAACGGTGCGCTGCATACGCGCAAGGGCCTGGCGAAGCAGGTCGACCGCATGCTGGCGAGCCCGCGGCTCGAAAGCGGCGTGCGCGCCCTGTTCGACGACATGTTCGAGTTCGAGAACTTCGGCATGTTGAGCAAGGACGGGCAGGTCTACCCCAGCTTCACCGGCGAGACGGCAGTCGACGCGCGCGAGCAGACCTTGCGGACGGTCGTCGATCACTTGATCGCGCGCCGCGGGGACTACCGTGACCTGTTCACGACGCGACAGACGTTCATGTCGCCATCGCTGGCGCCGATCTACAAAGTGGCCGTGCGCAGTCCAGGTTGGACGCCCTATGAATTTCCCGCCGATAGCCCGTACGCCGGCCTGTTGACCCAGGTCAGCTTCCAGGCACTGCACTCGCACCCGGGCCGCAGTTCGGCCACGCTGCGCGGCAAGGCGCTGCGCGAGATCATGCTGTGCCAGATCGTGCCCCGGCCACCGCCCAACGTAGATTTCTCCGCGGTGGAGAATCCCGACGGCACCGTGAAGACGGCGAGAGAGAGAGTGGGCTTTCATCTGAAGAGCCCCTCTTGCGCGGGCTGCCATCGCATCACCGATCCCATGGGACTGGCCATGGAGTCGTTCGACGGCGCAGGCCAGTTCCGTCGCCAGGAAGGCGGCGTCGACATCGATACCAGCGGCAATCTCGATGGCGTCGAATTCGCCGATGTGGTCGGGCTCGGCGTGGCCGTGCGGAACAATCCGCAGGTGCCACGCTGCCTGGTGCGCCGCGCATTCGCCTATGCCACCGGCACGACCAGCGACAACAGCGATCGCGGGGTGCTCGAATTCCTGTCGCAGGATTTCGCCGACAGTGGCTATGTGCTTCCCAATCTGCTGCGCGAGATCGCATTGAGCAACGCGTTCCGTAGGGTATATGAACCCCAGGTCCGCGCAGCTCCTCCGTCGCCCGAATTGACGTCCGCGCAGCAGTCGGAACCGGTATCTAAAGCCGGCCTGACGGCTGCCGTGGCCCCCTAAGCCCCAGGAGAACTCCGCTCATGAACTTCCGGAAACTGAGTCGTCGCCGCGTGCTGCGCGGCGTGCTGAATGGCGGTGTCGTGGCCGTGGCCCTCCCGGTGCTCGATTGCCTTCTCAACGAAAACGGCACTGCGTACGCGTCCGGAGCGGCGCTGCCGGTGCGTTTCGGTACCTGGTTCTGGGGGCTGGGCGGGAACAACACTATTCTCATTCCCAGCAAGACGGGTGCGGGCTACGAAATCCCGCAGCAGCTGGCACCGGTGGCGCGTGTACGCCAGCACGTCAACCTGATCTCCAATCTCACGGCTTTCCGCGATGGCGAGCCGAACCTGTGCCACTACTCCGGCTGGATCATCGGCCGCTCCGGCAAGGCGCCGAAGTCCGCTGCGGACCGTCCGACCGAGACCCTCGACATCACGATTGCCAATCAGATCAGCCGCGCCACTCGTTTCCGCACGCTGACGGCCTCCGCGACCGGCGATTTCCGCAACACCGTGAGTTACGAGAACGAGAATTCGCCGAATCCACCGGAGATCTCTCCGATGGAGTTCTATGGTCGTCTGTACGGGGCCGACTTCCAGGATCCTAACTCGCCGGTGTTCACGCCCAATCCGCGCACCATGGCGCGTCGCAGCGTGCTGTCGGCGGTGATGGGCGAGATCAAGACCCTCGAGAAGACCGTTGGCGCTGCTGACCGGGAGCGTCTCGACCAGTACTTCACGGGTCTGCGTCACCTCGAGCGTCAGTTCGACCAGCAGCTCACCAAACCGGAACCGATCGCGGCTTGCCACGCGCCAGCGGCGGTCACCAGGGATCCGCAGATGGGCGTCGATGTCGAGATGGTGAAGGTGCGTCATCGCCTGCTGACCGATCTGATGGTGATGGCGGTGGCCTGCGACCAGACGCGCGTGTTCAATATGGCTTACTCGAACGCCCAGGCCAACACGGTCAAGGCGGGTTACGAGAAGCCTCACCATACGACCACGCACGAAGAGCCCATCGACGCCAAGCTCGGCTATCAGCCGAATCACGCCTACTTCGCTTCGCGGGCCATCGAGGAATGGGCCTACTTCGTCGAAGCCTTCAGCAAGATCCGCGAGGGCGACGGGACGTTGCTCGACAACATGCTGATCTACGCCAATACCGATCACGGCGATGCGCGCATCCATTCGCTGGACAAGCTGATCGCATTCACGGCCGGGCGCGCCGGAGGCCGAGTGAAGACCGGCCTGCACGTCGATGCGGGCGGTGGCGGTGTCACACGCGTGGGTTACACCGCGCTGCGTGTGATGGGGTTGGATCTGCCGAACTGGGGAGTGAAGAGCAACATGACTTCCAACCACTTCAGCGAGATCATTGCGTGAAGTCCGCTCAACTGGCCAAGTGTCTGCTGCTGTGCCTGACGGGGCTCCCCTTGTCGGGGATGGCCGATGCCGTGTCGCCCTGGCCCGATAATCTGTCGCCGCTCAAGGAGCAGTTCGAGCCCGTGCCGATGCCGCCGGGCTTCCAGGTCGTGGTGACCGAGCAGGAAGGGCCGGTGTTCGCCGACTCGCGCGGCCACACGCTGTACCAGTGGCCGGTGCGGCAGTTGCGCAACGGTCCGGTCGGCGAGCGCAAAGGTCAGCCCAGCTGCGACAAGACCGTATATACCGTCAACGCCGGGCTGATGAGCCCGTATCCACCTGGCTTCGAGCTGCCGGAACTGGCGACGCGCCGCAGTTGCCTCGATCTGTGGCCACCGGTGGTGGCGGAGCAGGACGCCAAGCCCGTCGGCAAATGGACCATCGTCGATCGCAAGGACGGCTTCAGGCAGTGGGCCTACGATGGCTATGCCCTGTATACCTCGGTGCTCGACCAGAAGCCCGGCCAGGTCAATGGAGGCCACTCCCAGGGGGCGGGCGAGGTGGGTGTGCGTCGACCGGTCGAGGCACCATCGATGGTGCCGCCGCAGTTCCGTGTCGAGACGGTGCTGACCGGGCGCATCCTGCAAACGAAAAGCAACTATTCCGTCTACGCCAGCACCCTCGACGGCCCGGACAAGTCCAACTGTACCGGTGCATGTCTGCAGGAATGGGAGCCGATCCAGGCGCCGGCATATGCGCAGACGCGTGGCGAGTTCGGGACCATCGAGCGCTCGCCGGGAATCCGCCAATGGACGTTCCGTCGGCAGCCGCTGTATACCCATATCGGCGAGCCGTTCGCCAAGATGTACGGTAGCGATGTGCCCGGCTGGTACAACGTGTACACGCAGTACGCCCCCAAGCCGCCTGCCGACTTCACGGTGCAGGAAAGCCCCACCGGTCTGGTGTTGGCCGATCGCAACGGCAAGACGATATACATGTACAACTGCGCCGACGATGCGCTGGATCAGCAAGCCTGCGACCATCCCGATTCGCCGCAGGTATATCGCTTCACGGTATGTGGCGGCGGCGATGCCAAGCGCTGCGTCGAGCGCTTCCCCTATGTGCAGGTTTCGAACGGCACGACCAGCGACAGCCTGCTGTGGACGGCGGTCTGGATCGATCCGCTGACCGGCAAGTGGGCGGATTCGGGACAGTCCGGAGCGCTGCACGTATGGGCTTACCGCGGACGTCCGGTCTATACGCACTACCGCGACCGGGCGCCGGGCGACATGACTGCGGACCAGTGGGGCGAGTTCTACGGGTATCGCAACGGCTACAAGGCTTTCTGGCTGCGCTCCGACTTCGGGCGCTGATTTGCAGGCGAGGTGGACGATGAACGACCTGAAGCAGGATCGGGATTGGAATTCGTTGCTCCGCCGCGTGATTCGCGGCGCTGCGTTGAGTGTGCTGCTGTCGCCGGTGTTGGCACTGGCCGATTCGGCTGCTCCGGCAGGAGCGGATTGGGCACCGCCCGATGGACGGATCGGATACGTGGTGTGGCACGAAGTCTCGTGGGGCGTGCGCGAGACGCCGGATGGCAAGGAAGAGTGCCCCAATGGCTTCAACATCGGGCCGCGCGAGCAGTTTGCCGAGCTGTTCCCCAAGGACGGCAAGAAGCGCACCCTGACCGAGACGCAGCTCATGCGTGAGGCGGCGATCTGGGACCCGGACACCAAGCCGGACGAGTTCAAGTTCTACGAGGCCACCGGCAAATACGCCCTGGGCGTCGATCTCGACGGCAAGGTTTCGGCTGAAGACTTCGAAAGCGACGATGGTCGCAAGGGAATCGACAACCAGCTGTTCCGCGTCGTCGGTTGCGTGCGCAACTATCGCCAGGAAGGCGAGCTGGGCATCATCACCACGAAGTGGCGCGCGCAGAAGGCGTTCAACCGCATCGTTTTCGAGCTGACCGGCGTGGACAGCCTGAAGAACGATCCGGACGTGACCATCACCTACTACCGGACGCTGGATACCATGCTCGCCGGACCTACCGGAAACTACCTGCCGGGTGGTTCGCAGCGGGTCGATTCGCGCTGGGGCAAGCGCTTCATCTCCACTGCCAAGGGGCGCATCGTCGACGGGGTGCTGGAGACCACCCAGCCGTTCAAGCAGGTCCTGGTGCCGGAAGACGGCATGGGTGATCCGGCGATCATCATCTACAAGGACGCACAGGTGCGCTTCAAGCTCACTCCCGAGGGCGCCGAGGGCGTGCTGGCCGGCTTCCTCGATGTCGAGCAGTGGTACTACGCCATGAACACCGCCTGGGCGACTCATCACGCAGCCTATGGCCAGGCCTCAGCGGCTTCGATGTACAAGGCCCTGCGGCGTCTGGCGGACGCCTATCCCGATCCGCAGACCGGAGAGAACACGGCCATATCGGGTGCCCAGGATCTCAAGCTGGTGC
>JBDHQY010000036.1:0-10505 GCA_039807315.1 Steroidobacter sp.
TGCCGCGCAACTGGAAAAACCGCGGCCGCGACGTGCCGCCGGCCCAGTGCAGATTCGGCACCGCGGCGAGCACGTCCTCGAAATGCTGGCGACCCGCGTCGCGCAGCAGCGCCTGGTCGAGCACCGTAACGCTCACCGGCGCTTGCAGCAGCGACTGCTGACGCAGCGTCGCCGTGACAATCACTTCCTCCAGTACATCATCCACCGGCGCAGACGCACCGGCGGCGGACAGGCTTGCGGCCCCCGCCAGCATCGCAACAGTCGTTTTCACGGCAAGACGCATGGCCAGATCCTCTTTGCAGAAGATCCGGATTGGCAACAACGCAACGAAAGCAGTTTCGAGTCGAGCCGCAGCGGCGGCGCCAGACCGATTCGTACGCGAGACACTCGCATGACCTGCTCCCTACGCCGGTACTAACCGGATCAGGTTCAACGGGTCCACCGATGAGCGATTGAGCGAGCAATCGCGGCCGGCATCTCAGGCCCCAGTCAGGGCCACCCCTAGGCGGGCGCGAGTATAGCCAGCTTTGCGGCCCAGGGCCTAGTCCCCTGACGAGGTGCGCTTGTTGCTGCGAATGCGGTGGCACGTTCGACCGCATCGTCGTCTCGGCGCCGTCAGCCGATGCACGCAGGTTGAGATCGGCCGCTGGAGTGCAGCGCCGCCATCGACCAAGCGGTACAAAGCCGAACAGGGGCGGAACCGGTGCCTCAGCTCCTCACCGGTGCGTCGCTTGCGCTTCTTCCCTACTTCCGCCATAAGGATGCGGGGGAAATTTCCTCGAGCCATTGAGGTTGCCATGTCGAGTCGCCGTTGCCGGCTGTTTCACGTCGATGCGTTCACGCGCCAGCGTTTCTGCGGCAATCCTGCCAATGTGGTGCTGGATGCCGACCATCTGTCCGAGGAGGAGATGCAGACCATCGCGTCCGAGGTCAACGGCGAAACCGCGTTCGTGCTGGAAGCGGAAAGCAACGACCATGACATGCAAGTGCGGTTCTTCACTCCGCGGCATCCGGTTCCGTTCGTCGGACATGCCACCATCGCCGCCCAGTACGTACGCGCCAAGGTGGACGGCAAGCCCACCGGCCGCGTGCGGCAGCTCACCGGCGCGGGTGTGATCGAAGTCGAGGTGAGTGAAGTCGACGGCGATCTGCGCATCGCCCTCACGCAAAGCCCGCCTTCGCTCGGGCCGGTGATTCCCGAACATCAGCGCCGGCAGGTGCTGGATGCACTCGGCATTTCCAGCCCCAGCCTGCACCATGACTGCCCCTTGCAGATTCTCTCGAAGGGCACCTCGCGGCTGCTGATCTGCCTGCGCTCGCCGGAGCTGCTGGACTCGCTCAAGCCGGACTTGGAGGATCTGACACGGCTGACGCCACACGTTGGCGCGGACGGTTATTTCGTGTTCGCGCTGAGCCCGACGGAGAACGGCGCCGGCACCGAGTCACGCATGTTCTGCCCGGCGCTCGGTATCCCCGAAGACCCCGCCAGCGGCAATGCGCACGGCATGCTCGGCGTGTATCTGGTGAACCAGGGACTGCTGCAACCGGAGCACGGTCGTGTGGCATTCCGTGGCCGTCAGGGCCAGTGGGTACGCCGTCCGTCCGTGATCGACGTGGAAGTCGAGTCCTCGGGCAAGGTAGCGCAGAACGTGAAGATCGTCGGCGATGCCGTGATCGTCTACGAGGCGGAAGTGAAGGTGTGAGCCGGCGGGCCGTGCCCGTGTCGCCGGCCGGGTTGCCGTTTGCACCGGGATGACGCCGATCAACGCCTGTGCTCGACGGCTCGGCCGCCCTTGCCTATTCTCAGCACCCGTTGCACCGCCGGCACGATGTCCTCGGCATCGTGCACGGCCATCACGATCTGCGTACCGGTGCGAGCCAGCCGCTCGATGACGGCGAGCACGTGCTCGCGCACATCGCCATCCAGACCCGTGCACGGCTCGTCGAGCAGCAGCAGCTCCGGGTCATTCACCATCGCACGCGCAATCAACGCCAGGCGCATCTGTCCGTAGGAAACCTGCCGCGGCCCTCGCTCGCGCAGGTGCTCGATACCGAAGAACTTCAACCAGCGTGACGCCGCCGCACGATCGGCGCGTGTCGCAGGCTCGTTCAATCCGACGCTGGCATAGCGGCCGGAGATGACGATCTCCTCGATGGATTTCGCGGCGAAATAGCTGGCCTGCAGCTCGGGCGAAACCCAGCCGACGCGGCGCTTCCATTCCTCGATGCGCGTGCCGGGCGGTATCCCCTGACGTTCTATCTTGCCGCCGAGCGCCGGATGCAGATCGCCACAAATCAGGCTCAGCAGCGTCGACTTGCCGGAGCCGTTGCCGCCGAGCACGGCCCAGTGCTCGCCGCGACTGAGGGTCCAGTCCAGGCCGCGAATGACCGACCGGTAGTCGCGAAAAATGGTCGCGCTCTCGATGACGACGAGCGGAGCGCTCGCTGCTCGACCTCTGGAATGCGACGACGCAGAGCGAAGCGCGATTGATTGAACATCGATCCTGCGACGCGGCTCTCGAACGTCGGCTGCAAGGCTCTTGCGCACCACACGCTGCGGGCCCGCTTCGACCAGGCGCCCGTTTCTAATCCTTGCAACATGCGTGACGTTTGCCGGCAGCTCGGCAGGCCGGTGCGAGGTCACGACCCAGTCATGCCCGCCGCGCGGCTGCTCGAGCGCTTGCTTGAGCTTCTCCTTTGCCCGCGCGTCGAGCCCGTTGAAAACCTCGTCCAGCAGCAACACACGCGCCTTGCCCGCAAATGCACGAGCCACCAGCGCCAGACGACGCTGCCCATAGGACAAGGTCAGTATGCGGCGATTGCGCAAGCCCCAGAGACTGAAGCGACGCAGCAGCCGCTCGACTTTCATGCGCTGGCTGCGCGTGGGACGGGTCAGCGGGATGTCCTCGTCGAAAAGCCCGGTGGTCACCACCTGCGTGACGCTCAGATCCCAGCCATAGCGCAGGTACTTGTCCTGCCGCTCCGGGCCGATGTACGCGATCAGCTCCTTGCTGCCGGCGGGCTCGCGACTGGTCGCGCCGTCCAAGCAGTAGGTGCGTAGCTCGCGTCCCGTCGGCGTGGGCCAGACATCGCCACGCAGCATTTTCAGCAACATCGATTTGCCGGAGCCGTTCGGCCCGATCAGCGCCCAACGCTCGCCGCGACGCAGCGCGAAGCTCACGGCGTCGAGCACGGGATGTTGGTCGAGAATCAGCGAGCAGTCTTTCAGCTCGATCAGCGGCGCAGCGGCGGATTTCACGACAGCGAATCGTTCGGCGAATGATTTTCGGTTGATATTGAGAGAGGACGGCCGGCGCCGGACTCCATTGCATCATAACGCCCAGGGAGGACCTGATTTACTCGTTCCTGTCATTCCCGCACGAAACCTCTCCCCGCGCAGGTGGGGGACGGGAATCCATCCGAATCAGCGCCGCGACTCTCGCCTCGATCAAGTCGATCGCAGCTCTGCGCGAGAGTGACGAGTAAGCCAGACCCTTCGCTAGACGATCCTCCATTGCCCGCCGGAGTCGCTGCGCGCCCGGCCGTCTTCTTCGAGCTTGAGCAGATGAGCCAGCAGCGAGGACTTGGCCAGCGGGTGCAACCGCGAGTCGACATCATCGTAGACGCGCACGACCAGCGCATCCAGATCGGCCTTGCCCATTTCCGCGAGGCGCTGCACGACCTTCGCTTCGCGCTGCAGACGATGCGCAATGATGCGTGCAATCTCACCTTGCGCATCGTCGATGGCGAGGCCGTGACCGGGGGCAATGCGTGCAACCGGCTCTCCCTGCAGTCTTCGCAGCGAGCTCAGGTACTGGCCCATGTTGCCGTCCGGCGGTGCGATCACCACGGTCGAGCCCTGCATCAGGTGATCGCCGGTGAAGATCAGGCCCGTGCCTTCGAGCACGAAACACAGATGGTTCGAGGCGTGGCCGGGCGTGTGCACCGCCCGGAGCGTGAAATCATCGACGGTCAGCACATCCCCATCGTTCATTACGCGCGTCGGAGCGAATGTCGGATCCTGTCGGCCATCGTCAGGGGCCGCGCGCCCGAGCAACTCGGCGCCGGTTGCTGCCATGAGGGCGGCGGCGGCCGGCGAATGATCGCGATGCGTATGAGTCACCAATACGGCTGCGATCCGGCCGCCGGTCTCCTGCAGGAGACGTTGCACGTGCGGCGCAGCGGCCGGGCCCGGATCGATGATGGCGAAGCGCTCGCGACCGACGATGTAGCTGTTGGTGCCAGGACCGGTCATGTAGCTGGCATTGTTCGCCACCAGCCGGCGCACGGCTGGAGCGATCTCATCCAGCTGGCCGGAGATCAAGGTCGGCGCGGAACCTGTCGCAGTCATCTATCTGCCACCGTCGGCGGACGCCATCAGGACCGTCAGCATACTGATGGAGCCCATCTCGATGCCATCGGTCGGAAAAGAGATGGCATCGTCCGCGCGGCCGGCGCCGAGCACATAGAGCAGCGGCAGATAATGCTCCGGCGTCGGTATCGACAGCGCCGCCGCTTCGCCGAAGCGTTCGTAGTGAATCGCCGACGGATGATCGCCGTCAGCCAGCGCCGCGCGCAGCTGACTGTCGAAAGCGGCGGCCCACGGATGGGCGCCTGCCGCCGGCTCCCATTTGGCCTGACGCAGGTTGTGAACGACGTTGCCGCTGCCGAAAATCAGCACGCCTTCATCGCGCAGTGGCGCGAGCCGCCGACCCATCTGGTAGTGATACTCGGGCGGCTGCGTCGCATCGATGCTCAATTGCACCACTGGAATGTCGGCCTGCGGATAGACATGAGTCAGCACCGACCAGGTGCCGTGATCCAGCCCCCATTCCCGGTCGGCGCCCACGCAGATTGGCTGCAGCAGTTCCTGGATCCGTCGCGCCAGCGCCGGATCGCCCGGCGCCGGGTAGCGCCGCTCGAACAGCGCCGCTGGAAAGCCATGGAAATCGTGGATGGTCCTGGGCTGCTCCATGGCCGTCACGCCGGTGCCTCGCGTGTACCAGTGCGCCGATACTGCCAGGATGGCACGGGGGCGTGGCATGGCTGCGCCCAACTGCCGCCAGGCGCGCGTATGCGGATTCTCCTCGAGCGCATTCATGGGACTGCCGTGCCCGATGAAAACCGCCGATGATCGGTTGCGAACGTCCATGAGCTCTTGTATCACCGGCCTGGGCGTCGATAAATGAAATTCCGGAATGAATCCGATCCCGGCAGCGCTATGATCGACACGCTCATGGTCTCAAGCAGCAGAACAACAAAGGGGCCCACGGCGGAATGTGGATCGTAATCCTGATCGTGTTGCTCGCCGGGCTCGCAGCGGTCCTGTTCAAGATCATCGGCAGGCACCCTGCCGCCGTCGCGGAACTCCCGGCCGGGCCCCGGCTGGATGCCGCCGCGGACATGCCCCAGCCCGATCGGATCCCCTACTCCAACGAAACCATCGACGAGGCGGTCATCCACTGTTTCCGCTTCGCCTTCGACGTACAGCGCTTCGACTACCCGATCGACGGCGAGCACGCCGCGATACTGGAAAGCGTCGCCCAGGCGCTGGATCAATCAGTGCACCAGCGCGACTACTTCCCGCGCCGGCCCATGCTGCTGCCGAAACTGCTGCAGGCCATCAACGACAACGAAAGCACGCGCCAGGAACTGGTGCGCCTGATCATGGAAGATCCGACGCTCGCCGGCGCGGTGCTGCAAAGAGCCAACAGCGCCTACTACCGCATGACGCCCGAACCGATCGAAAGCCTCGACCGCGCGGTGTTCATGCTGGGCACCGACGGGCTGCGCGTGCTGCTGGCCGCGGCCATCCTGCAGCCGGTGTTCAGCACGCCGGGCGGCTATTTCGAGAGCTTCGCCGCCATCACCTGGGAACAGGGCGAGCGCACCGCCAGCGCTGCCGAAGCCTGCGCCAGGGCACACGGCGACGCGGAACCCATCGTCGCCAGGCTGCTGGGACTGGTCAGCCTGCTGGCCAACATCGTGCTGTTCCGGCTGACGATGGACAAGTATCGCGAGCATCCGGCCCTGCTGCCGCGCGCCGAAGTGTTCATCCAGGCCATTCGCCAGCAACGGGCCTGCATGGCCAGCCTGATCGCGCAGGCATGGCAACTCTCGGATGTGTCCATCGCCGCTTTCACCGAGCAGCAACAGCAGCTGTCACCCTCGCAGATGAGCTCGCTGGGCCGCTGCGTGTATTTCGGTGAACTGTGCGGCGTGCTGTCGATGCTCGCGACCCGCGGCTATTTCGCAAGCGATCGGGCGATGACCCTGCTGATCGACCAGGGCGCGGATCGCGAAGCCGCTCGCGCCATGTGGCTGGCCGCGACGGCGAACAAGGGTTCCTAGCGCCGCCCAACGGCAGCGGCCGAGCGGCCGGGGCATACGGCTCCTGACGCAGCAGCGCCCATGCGATCGGATGCTGCAAACCTAACAAGATCGGATCATCGCAGTGCCGTGCCCAGCGGCCGCCGGGCGACTTGCCGGAACCGATGACGCGGCAGAGTCGTTCTCCCTGCAGGTATGGCCCACGGCGGAGCGATGATGACCACGAACAGACGCCTGCGACAGCGCCAGCAGGGCAAGCTGGGCTGGATCCTGTTATGGCTGATCGGGGTGCCCATTCCGATTCTCCTGGTGTTGTTCCTGCTGCGCGGCTGCACCTGATCGGGCACCATAGCCGGCACCATGCTGGTTACATTCCGCTCGACCGCCACCGATCCCGTGCTGATGTTCGGGGACACCGCCACACCGCTGCTCAGGATGATGGGTGCCTCGGGTAAGGTCCCCGGCGCGCTGAAGGCAGAGGAAGTCCCGGCTGCGTTGCAGCAGCTGCAAAGCGCGCTGAACCAGATCGCGACCGAAACAGCCGCAGCGCCGGCCAAGGACGAGGAACCGGACAATCGGGAACCGCCGGTGCAGCTGGCGGTCCGCGCGGTACCGCTGGTCAATCTGCTCAAGCGGGCCGCGGCCGCCGCGGCCGAGGTGATCTGGGAATAGCCGGACAGGCCGGTCACCCCCTTCGGCACCCCAGTCAGCGTGCCGACTATCGATTCCCTACCCGCTCCGCAGGAGACTGGCGGCCGCCGCCACGGCATAATTGCGGCCTTTCCACGTCATCCCTTCAGGTCACGCATGGGCCGCATATTCGAAGTCAGAAAGCACGCGATGTTCGCGCGCTGGAATCGCATGGCGAAGCAATTCGCGCGCGTCGGCAAGGAAATCGCCATCGCCGTCCGCGCCGGCGGGCCCGACCCGAACTCCAACCCGGCTCTGCGTCGGGCCATGCAGAACGCCCGTGCCGTGAACATGCCCAAGGACAACGTGATCTCGGCGATCAAGCGCGCCTCGGGCAAGGACGCGACCAACTACCAGGAAATCATCTACGAGGGCTATGCACCGCACGGCGTCGCGGTGCTGGTCGAGGCGGCCACGGACAATCCCACGCGCACCGTCGCCAATGTCCGCAACGTCTTCGACAACAACGGCGGCAACTTCGCCACCAGCGGCAGCGTCAGCTTCCAGTTCAAGAAAATGGGCGTGTTCCGCCTCAACCCGGAAGGCATCGTGCAGGACGATCTGGAGCTGGACCTGATCGATCACGGCCTGGAGGAGATGGGCGAGAGCAGCGGCGAGAAAGGCGAGCCGCAACTGGTGATCCGCTGCGCCTTCGCCGATTTCGGGCAGATGCAGAAGGCGCTGGAGGACCGCAAGATCACGCCGATCTCGGCCGAACACGAATACATCTGCATCACGCCGACCGAGCTGCCGGAGGCCGAGGCCAACGAGGCCCTGGTGCTGATCGACAAGCTGGAGCAGGACGAGGACGTGCAGAAGGTGTATCACACGCTCGCCTGAGCGTGCTTTCCGCTTGCGGGGCAGCTTCGTTCGATGGGGGTGCGGCTCAGTCCTGCTGAATCGCTGGAATCCACAGCGTGGCTGCCAGTCCACCGCCTTCGCGGTTGGCTAGCGAGATACGGCCGCCGTGCGCCTCGATCACTTCGCGGCAGACCGTGAGCCCCAATCCCGCGCCGGAGGGCTTGGTCGAGAAGAACGGCAGCAGCGCGCTGCGCAGAACGTCTTCGGACATGCCATGGCCGCGATCCAGAACCTGCAGGCGCCAGCCGCCGGCGTGCTCGCTGACGTGCAGATCGACGCTGTCCTGCGGCGCGCCTGCTTCGCGCGCGTTCTTCACCAGGTTGATGACGACCTGCTCCATCTGGGTCGGATCGAACACGCCCGGCCGCGATACCGGCTCGCCGATCAGTCGGAACGGCGCGGTCTGCTGTAGCGACTTCAGAAACGCCGGCCAGTCGACCGCCTCGGGTTGAGGCCGCGGCAGCTTGGCGAAGCGCGCATAGCTGTCGATGAAGCTGTGCAGGTGCCGCGCCCGTTCCTCGATGGTGCGGAAAATGCGTTCGAGCTGTGCCGGTTCGGGCCGCTCGACCGTCTGGCGTCCGGAATGCGCCAGTGAGGAAATCGGTGCCAGCGAATTGTTCAGCTCGTGGGCAATGACCCGGATGACCTTCTTCCAGGTCTCCACTTCCTGACGCGACAGCTCGCGCGTGAGCTGCTTGAGCAGGTACAGCCGGTGCGGCTGGCTGTTGAGCAGGAAGCCGCGCTGCGACAGGTGATAGATCTCCGACTCGTCCTCGGACTCGAGGGTGAACAGGCTGTCGGTCCCGGTGGCGACGGCCTGGCGCAAGGGGTCGGGGGCGGCGTCGAGCAGCTCCGCGAACGACAATCCTTCGAGCTTGCGGCCGCCGAGAAACGTCTGGCGCGCGGCCAGATTGCTGTGGACTATCCGGCTGGCGGCATTCGTCAGTACCATGGCCAGCGGCGTCGCCTGAATGACCGTATCCAGCAGCAGCTCGCGCTGATACAACCCCTGGCGCTCGGTACGCAGCTGCTCGCTCAGGCCGTTGTAGCTTTCCACCAGCGCCTCGAGCTCGTTCTGCGACGCGGGCGTGATGCTGACGCTGAAATCGCGGTCCTTCATGCTCACGATGCCGTCGCTCACCGCTTGCAGCGTGCGCGTAACCGGTCGCATGAAGCGCTTCGCCGCGTACGCCACTATGGGCGTGACGCACAGCATGGTCGCCAGCGCCGCAGACAGGAGCGACTGCAGCCAGGTCAGCAGTCCGACAAAAAGCACCAGCGACAGTGCGATCAATCCGGCACCGAGCAGGACCAGCTTGCCTTCCAACGAATGTCGCATGGTACGCAGAATACCTGACGCATATTCAGCGCGCGCCGTCAGGGACCGGGGGTCTCCTTCAGTCCCAGTTTCTCCATCCGTCGATACAGCGCCTGTCGACTCAGACCGAGCTCGCGGGCGGCACGGGCGATGACACCGCGAGCTCGCGACAGGGCGCTTTCGATCTCGGCGCGATCCGGCTCGCGCTCGGGCGCGACCTCGGACTGCATGACTGTCGCAGCGAGCCCCAGGTCCGCGGGCGAGATTTCTTCCCCGATCGACAGCAACGAGGCGCGACGAATGGTGTTGATCAACTCCCGCACGTTCCCCGGCCAGCCGTGCGCGAGCAACGCACGTTGCGCAGCTGTGCTGAGCAATCGCCGGGCGCCGAGAAAATGCCGCGCGAGCGGCAGGATGTCCTCGGTACGTTCGGCCAGCGACGGCACCTTGAGCTCGATGACGTTGAGCCGATAGTACAGATCCTCGCGGAACCGGCCGTCGGCAATGGCTTGCGGCAGGTCGGCATTCGTGGCGCTGATGAGCCTGACTTTCACGCGTCGCGTGACGCTGCTGCCGAGCCGCTCGAACTCACCCGTCTGCAACACCCGCAGCAATTTAGCCTGCCCTTCGAGCGACAGGTTGCCGATCTCGTCGAGAAACAGCGTGCCGCCGTCGGCCGCTTCGAAACGCCCCTGCCGACCCTTGGTCGCGCCCGTATAGGCACCGGCTTCGGCGCCGAACAGCTCCGCCTCCATCAGGTCCTTGGGCAGCGCACCTACGTTCACTTTCACGAACGCGCCGCCGCGCACCGAGGAATTGGCCTGGATGATGGCGGCGACGATCTCCTTGCCCGAGCCGTTCGGTCCGGTGAGCAGCACCGGCACCTCGGCCGGCGCGATATGCGTGGCCTTGGTCAGCAGCTCGCGCATGGCTTCGCTTTCGAATACCAGGCCGCACAGGTCGAACCTGGACGCCAGCGCGGCACGCGATTCGGCACGTCGTTTTGCCACCCGCTCGCGCTCGGCCGACAGCTTGCGCAGCTCCAGCAGGTTACGCACCGTCGTCAGCAGGCGGGCATCATCCCAGGGCTTGGCCAAATAATCCGCCGCCCCCGCCTTCACCAGCTCGACCGCGGTCTCCAGGTGCGTCCAGGCCGTGAGCAGCACGATGGGCACGGCCGGGTACCGCTCGCGAATCGAACGGAACAGGAGCACGCCCTCCTCGCCGGAAGTCGCTTCCTTCTTGAAGTTCATGTCCTGCAGGACCAGATCGATCTCGTTCGTCGCCAGCGTCCGCAGGCCTTCCT
>JBDHQY010000037.1:0-10456 GCA_039807315.1 Steroidobacter sp.
CCTGTTTTTCCTGCTGATGCTCGTCGCCGTAGCCAGTTCGGCTGCCACCTTGTACATCTCCGACGAGCTGACCGTGCGCTGCGCCGCGGTCCGACCACGGGCCACAAGATCATCCATGCCGCGCTGCCCAGCGGCATGGCGCTGGAAGTCCTCGACGAGGACAAGGCCGCCGGCTTCACGCAGGTGCGCACGCCCAACGGCACCGAGGGCTGGGTGCCGACGCAATACCTCACCAGCCAACCCATCGCCAGGGATCAGCTGGCCGCCGCCAACAAACGCATCCAGTCGCTCGAAACCCAGTTGCAGGGCATGAAGAACGACTTCCAGGAGACGCGCGGCGCACGCACCGCCGCCGAGAGCCGCAACAACGAGCTCGACAAACAGGCCCGCCAGCTGCAGTCCGAGCTCGCGGAAATACGCCGGGTTTCGGCCACCTCGGTGGCCCAGTACGAAGAGAACAAACAGCTCAAGACCCAGAACCAGGAGCTGCATCAGCAGGTCACGGAATTGAGCAGCAAGGTCGGCCAGCTGGAGCGCAATACGCAGCTGCGCTGGCTGCTGGGCGGCGGCGCGCTGGTGCTGTTGGGCCTGTCGCTGGGGGCGTGGATCAAATCGCGGCCGAAGCGTAGCAACTGGGCGTGAGTCACTGCATCGGCCAACCTGCCGACACGAGCGACGCGGCGCCTCCAGCGCCGCCCGCTCCCGTCAGCTGCCTGGCAATATCCGAACCGCCACGCGCTGAGCCAGCGTGATGTCAGCGGCTGCTCAGAACAGCTCCCCGGCCTGCCCTTGCAGCATCTGCGCCCGCACCAGCGGAATCGGCGGACCGCCGTAGGACAGGAACTGGTCGTTGAACTACTTGAGCGTCTTGCCCAGATTCGCCTCCAGCCAGTCGCGGCGCAGCTTGCGGATCATGAGCTTGCCCAGGGTGTAGTTCAGATACGCCGGATCGTAAGTGCCGCGCGCCGCCTGCTGCCGGGCATTCCCCGCATCCTGACAGCCTTGTTCGACGAACATCTTTTCGCATTCCTGCACCGTCATTCCCTTGGTGTGCAGACCGATGGCGCCCAGGTAACGCACATTGCGCAGCAAGGCATTGAGAAGCTGCCCGATGTGCCGTTCCGGCTTGCCCAGGGCCAGCCCTTCCTCGACCATCATCTCCTCGGCGTAGTGCGCCCAGCCTTCCGCGAACGCATAGCCCAGCATCAGCTGCCCGAAACGCCACGCCGAGCGGTTCGAGTGCAGGAACTGCAGGAAGTGACCCGGCCAGACCTCGTGCACGGAGGTGAACAGCAGGTCGGCCTTGCCGGGGAGATACGCCTGCTGCTCGGCCTTGCTCCAGGTCGGATCGGGCGGCGCGATGTAGTACACCGACGGCAGATTCTTCTCGTACGGACCCGGGATGTTGATGTAGGCCGAATTCTGGCGCATGTACGCCGGCGCCTCCTCGACCAGCGCCTGCTCCGGGCCGGGAATGGTCACGATGTCGCGATCGGCGACGAACTGCCGCAGCTCGGTCAGCTGGTTGCGCGCCTCCTGCACGAGCCCGTCCTGCGGCTTGTCCGCTTGCTGTTTCGCGACGCAGGACTTGATGGAGCCTCTGGGCAGGTACTCCTTGCACGCCTGCGCCAGAGCCTGCAGGTTGCGATCGAGATCGGCGCGGCCGATCTCCTCGAGTTTGTCGAGCGGCGTGGTGACGCCTTCGGTGAGACGCACCATCGCCGCGAAGCGCTCAGGACCGAGCGCGCAGTTCTCGGTCGCCTGCGGTCGCTGCTCCTCGACCCTCAGTGCGGCACGAGGTCAGAAGAGTGAGCGCAGCAGATTGCTGTACGCCCCCGGCGTCAGCAGCGCCACGAACAACAATCCGGTCAACGCGCCGCCGAGGTGCGCATCGTGATTGACGCGCCCGTGAGGATGCTTCGAAGCGTAATAGGTATAGGCAAGATAGCCGATGGCGAACAGTGGCGCCGGAATCGGCACCGGGAAGGGAATGATGAAGAGCGATTGCTCGGGAAAATAAACGATGGCCGCGAACAGCACCGCCGAGATCGCCCCGGAGGCGCCGAGACAGGCGTATTCCGGATTGTTGCGCTGCTTGATCCAGGTGCCGCCGTGACTGATCAGCAGACCGGCGAAGTACAGCACCAGGAACCAGATCGTGCCGATGTAACGCTCCAGCGCGAACGCGAAGAAATAGAACGTCATCATGTTGAAGATCAGATGCATCAGATCCGCATGCATGAAGCCGCTGGCGATGACGCTCGCATATTGCTGCCGGCGCAGCAGCCAGTATGGACGGAACAGACTGCGTTCCAGCAACTGCGGCGAGCCGTACAGGCCGATGAGACTGGCGACGATGGTGATCAGGAAGATGCCGCTGGCGGCCGGAGTCGCGGTGAAGTTCACGAAGTAAAGCCCCTGCAGGGAAAAGCACTATGCGCGAAGGATAGCGTTTTGCGTGACATTCGCGCTGGGCGATCGCGCTAGTATTGCCGCCTGCCAACCCGACAGGGACTGTCGACGGTCGTTGACCCATGTATTTTCCGGCCTCATTACCCAAACTGCTGGTACTGGCGACTTTCGGCGCCGCCGGCGCGTTCGTGCATTTCCGCGGCCGCGTGCGCCACACCTTCGGCCGCCAGCTCACCGATCACTCGACCTTCATGGCGCCGTACAACGCGCTCATGTACCTGTTCTCCGCGGTGCCGTCGCGCCCCTTCATCGACGTCAAGGACTTTCCCGAACTCGCACCGCTGCAGGCGAACTGGCCCATGATCCGCAACGAAGGCCTGAAGCTGTTCGACGAGGGCTACATCCGCGCCGCCGCGCGCTACAACGATCTCGGCTTCAACTCTTTCTTCAAGAGCGGCTGGAAGCGTTTCTACCTCAAGTGGTACGAAGATTTTCTGCCGTCGGCGCGCGATCTGTGTCCACGCACGGCGCAGCTGCTCTCGACCATACCTTCGGTGAACGCTGCCATGTTCGCACTGCTGCCGCCGGGCGCCAGGCTGCCTCTGCACCGCGATCCGTTCGCCGGCTCGCTGCGCTATCACCTGGGGCTGGCGACGCCGAACTGCGAGAAGTGCCGCATCATCGTCGACGGCGAGCTGTACTACTGGAAGGATGGCGAAGCGGTAATGTTCGACGAGACCTACATCCACCGCGCCGAGAACCAGACCGACGTGCAGCGACTGATCCTGTTCTGCGACATCGAACGGCCGCTGTCGAATCCCGTCATGCGCGCGGTCAACCGCCGGATCGGCCGGCCCATGGCGCGCGCCGCGGCGACGCAGAACCTGCCCGGCGAGAAGGTCGGCGCTCTCAACCGGCTGTTCGGTTACGTGTACCAGATCCGACTGGTCGCCAAACGCGTCAAGGCCTGGAACAGGAACGTGTACTACGTGTTGAAGTGGTTACTGCTGGGCACGCTGGCGTACGCAATCTTCTTCCGCGGCTAGTGACGCTCCGGCTTACTCGGCACTCGCGAAGATGGTAATCCAGCCTGACGATTCGGGCGGATTCCCGCCCGCCTGCGCGAGGCAGGTTCTACGCGGGAATGAACAAGGACAAGAGAATCGACAGCATCGCCGGAAATCTTTTTCGCGCCGGCCGACGCGAGCCGGATGCGGAGTTGGAAGACCCGCAGTCCAAGTGAATCGCCCGATCGAGCGCCGTGCGACCACAACCGGCGTGCGCCGCAGGTCCGAGCAACAGCGTTGCGCGATGCCCGCAAAGCGCTGTAACTTGCCCAGGCAATGTCCATCCCGATCATTCCCGAGCACCGGCTCGCGCTATTCCTCGATGTCGACGGCACGCTGCTGGAAATAGCTGCGACACCCCACGCCGTCATCGTGCCCGATCCGCTCAAGCTCGCCCTCGATGCGTTGTCCTCGCGCCTGCACGGCGCGCTGGCATTGGTAAGCGGGCGCAGCGTCGAGACGCTCGACGCGCTGTTTGCGCCGTATCGATTCTCCGCTGCCGGCATTCACGGATGTGAGCTGCGACCCGCCGGCAGCGCGATCGAGTATCCAGCCGTGGATGCAACGCAGCTGGCAGCGGCACGGGACGCGTTGAACGCCTGGACGCAACAGCATCCTGGCACGCTGCTCGAAGACAAACGTCATGCGCTCGCCCTCCACTATCGACTGAGACCGGAACTGGAGACAGCGGCACTCGACGCGATACTGCCGGTGCTCGCCACGCTCGGCGACACCTACGAGCTGCAACGCGGCAAGTCGGTGTACGAAATCCGCCCGATGGCTTACACCAAGGGCAGCGCCATCCGGTCGTTCATGCGAGCGGCACCCTTCGCCGGACGCACGCCGATGTTCATCGGCGATGACATCACGGACGAATCCGGTTTCGCCGTCGTGAACGATCTGGGCGGCGTTTCGGTTTGCGTCGGAGAAAAAGAGCCCACCGCGGCTCGCTACCGCTTCGCAGACGTCGACACGGTCACGCGCTGGCTGAGCGCACGCTGATCAGGCCCATGATGAGCGAGCATCGGGCCAGCCGCTTTCGACGAACACGAGCCTCATCGAGGCGCCCGCGACGATAACGCGCTCACCGCGTCCAGCCACCGGCCCTACCTTCCGCCCACCGGCACCGCACCGCTATTCGCCGGCAGCGCGATTCACGCTGCAACCTTCCGGCGCGCCGCTGCATCTGAACTCGCAAATGCCGCAATAACGCGGCCTGCAAGCGGAAAGCAAAGGAGAGTCATCATGTTCACCGCAACCGAGTTCAGCCGTGCCCAGCGATTCGTCTGCATGCTGCTGGCGACCGTCATCGTCGCCGGAAGCCTGGCCCTGGGAGCCTTCGAAGCGCAGCCCAAGCTGCACAGCGGCTCGGTTACCGTGACGCAGCTGCAGTGATTCGCGCCCCCTGCCGGCGTTGCGGATTGGTCCGCACGCCGGCAGCCTTGACGCGGCAGCGGACCGTCGCATCGCCGCAAGTCGCATGAGCTGCTTTCAATACCGGCTCTGCGGCAGATGCCTGCGAAAACGCACTTCGCCCTCGGCTTCTGCATCGAACTCTTGCGCATAGCGCTGACCGGCGTACACGGCGTGCGCAATCAGCCCGGGCGCAAGGCAGTCGCCCAGCGCCGTGATCGACGCGATGCCGGCATCACGCCATTGCGCCTCTCGCTGCCGTAGGGCCTGGTACAGCTCATCCTGCGGCAGCCGTGCGGTGATGGTGAGAACCGCAGCACAGCTCACCCGCCGTTGCCGCTCGCTGTAGACGCAGCCCAGCAACGCGCCCTGGTCGTCGAAGGCCACGAGGTTGTGCGCCGTAACGATGTTCACGTCCAGCTCGCGCAGACGTCTCTGGATGTGGCGGAATTCCTGCGTGTTCGCCGTCCACGGCGCTACCGCATCTTCCGGCGTCACATAAACGACCTCACGGCCAGCGCCCCGCACCAGTTCGGCGAGCACGCTGCCCAGATAGAAGGAGTCATCGTCGAACAGCAATACCGGCCCGCGCGGCAACAGGCTGTCGAGCGACGCCGGATTGCGCATCAAGTCATCCGGCGTGAACACGCCGGGCCGGTCGAGGCCGGGTATCGGCGCTCCATTGCTGCGGCCATAGCCGTCGCGGCGCCAGTAGCAGCCCGTCGCAATCACGACGCTCTGCGCGGCGAATCCCAATACATCCTCGGCCGTCAGCAGGTTGTCGCGATAGACCGCGACGTTCGCCATCTTGCCGATCTGCGATACGCGCCAGTCGCGCACCCGCCCCCATTCCGCCAGCCCCGGCAATCGCGCTTCAAGATTCACTCGACCACCCAGCTCACGCCCGGCCTCGGCCAGATGGACCTCGTAGCCTCGTTGTCCCAAGGCACGAGCCGCCTCGAGCCCGGCGGGCCCGCCGCCGACCACGAGAATGCGCTTGTCGCTGCGCCTGGCGGCAATCCGCTCCGGATGCCAGCCCTTGCGCCACTCCTCGCCCATGGTCGGATTCTGGGTGCAGCGGATCGGCGTGACCGTCATGTCGCCGGAGACGCAGATGTTGCAACCGATGCATTCGCGAATGTCGTCGGCCCGACCCTGTTCGATCTTCCGCGGCAGAAACGGATCGGCGATGGACGGCCGCGCCGCGCCGATCAGGTCGAGCACGCCGCGGCGGATCTGGCTGACCATGGTATCGGGCGAAGTGAAGCGCCCCACGCCGACCACAGGCTTGCGCGTGATCTGCTTGACCCAACAAGTGAACGGCTCCTGGAAGCCTTCGCGCGCGAAGCGTGAAGTCTGCGAATCCATGTACCAGGCGGCGATGTTGACGTCCCACAGGTCCGGCAGGTCGGCGAGCAGATGAACGATCTCGCGTGCCTCGTCTTCCTGCACGCCGGCCGCTCCCTGGAATTCTTCCGTGGCGAATCTCAGCGCCACCGCGCACTTGTCGCCCACGGCATCTTTCGTGTCCTCGATCAGCTCGCGCAGCAGGCGGACGCGATTCTCGAGCGAGCCGCCGTAGTCGTCGGTGCGCTGGTTGCGACGGGCTTGCAGGAAGTGCATGGCCAGGGACAGATCGTGCGCCGCATACACATATACGATGTCGAAGCCGGCACGCTTGGCGCGCAGCGCGGCGTCGCGATGCCATCGCCGATAGTCGCGGATATCCTGCAACGTCATGGCGCGCGCCTGATGCGGATAACCGTATTTCAGCGGCTGATGCGACGGCGCGAGAGCGACTTCGCGCGAATACATGTTCGAAGCTGTCGGTCCGTTGTGCGTCAGTTCAATGGCCGCAAGCGCGCCATGCGCATGGACTTTGTCGCACATCAGGGCCAACGCCGGAATGTCGTGGTCGTCCCAGAGGCGCGCTTCGACATAGGGAGAGACGTCGCCCGAAGGATGGATCTCGCATTCCTCGGTGCTGACCACCGCCCAGCCGCCCTCGGCCTTCACTTCGCGCATCGCCGCATGCGCCTGCGGCATGGCATGGCCCATGCCGTTGCAATGCGGCACCTGGTAGAAGCGGTTCTTCGCGGTCACCGGCCCGATACGGACCGGCTCGAACAGGATGTCGTAACGGGAATCGCGCTGCATATCGCCGGAAATCTTTTCGAGGTGTCAGCGGGTCGTGGCGGCGGCCGGTGCCACCACCGCGCCGCCGCCGCCATTTCATCGCGAAATACATCGGCAGGCCAGCGGCAAACAGCGCCATACTCATCAGCGCACCACGCCCGCGCAGTGCCTGAGGGAAGATCGCTCCTTCGGCACCAGCGCATGGGCTGCACCCGACGCCGGCAGCCCCAGCCGTTCAATGCTCCGAAACCACTCCTGGGATGGCGATCGCAGCGCCTCGAATTCCGACCATCGGGATCGATTCGATCCCGGCCTCCGCCCTGCACCTTCGACGCCGAGACGAGCGCAGGCATCCCGGCCGCGGTTACGACCGTGCGGCGGGGCACCGCACAGACCGGCCCAGGCTTTGCCTGGACCCGACGGATTCCGCCAGAATCCGCCCGATGGCTCGCAGATTCCGCCGCCGACAGCAGCCGCTTGCGGCGTTTGCGCAGGAAAGTTGAAGCCGGTTGCGCCTAGGATGCGCCGCAACGTCAGGCAACCGCAGGAACAACCAAGAAAATGAGAGTCGTGGTGCTGGGAGGCGGCGTGATCGGCGTCACCTCGGCGTATTTCCTGGCCCGGGCCGGGCATGAAGTGGAACTCATCGAGCGCCAGCATGGCGCCGCGCTGGAAACCAGCTTCGCCAACGCCGGCGAGATCTCGCCCGGCTACGCCTCGCCCTGGGCCGGCCCGGGCATGCCGCTCAAGGCGCTGAAATGGCTGTTCACCCGGCATTCGCCCCTGGTGGTGCGTCCCAGGCTGGACCCAGCCATGTGGCAGTGGATCCTGCAGATGCTGCGCAACTGCACCCTGGGGCGTTACACGCTCAACAAGAGCCGCATGGTGCCCATCGCCGAGTACAGCCGCGACGTGTTGCGGCAGCTGCGCGCCGAAACCGGCATCAGCTACGACGAACGCTCGCAGGGAACGCTGCAGCTGTTCCGCCTGCAGAAGCAGCTCGACGGCGCGGCCGACGACGTTGCCGTGCTCCAGAAGCTCGGTGTCCCGTACGAGCTGCTCGATGCCGCCGGCTGCATCGCGGCCGAGCCCGGGCTCGCGGACGTGAGCAGCATCATCGTCGGCGGCCTGCGACTGCCCGGCGACGAGACCGGCGACTGCCACATGTTCACGCAGAAGCTCGCCATCATGGCCGAGCACCTCGGCGTGAAGTTCCGCTATGCCACGACCATCGACGGCCTGGATCACGGCGGCGATCGCATCGAGGGCGTGCGCACCAGCAACGGCAAGGTCCAGGGTGACGCCTACGTCATGGCGCTCGGCAGCTTTTCCACACCGCTGGCGCGCACCCTCGGCATCCGCCTGCCCGTCTATCCGGTCAAGGGCTATTCGCTCACCATGCCCATCGTGAACGCGGCCAAGGCGCCCGTCTCCACCGTCATGGACGAAAGCTACAAGGTCGCGATCACGCGGCTGGGCAATCGAGTGCGGGTCGGCGGCACCGCCGAGCTTTCCGGCTTCAACACCAAGCTGCACTCGGCGCGCCGCGCCACTCTGGAATTGTCGGTGCGAGGGTTGTTTCCTGCGGCGGCGGACTTCACGCAGATCTCATTCTGGACCGGCATGCGCCCGATGACGCCGGACGGCACGCCCGTCATCGGCCCGACTCGCTACCGCAACCTGTACCTGAACACCGGCCACGGCACGCTGGGTTGGACCATGGCCTGCGGCTCCGGCCGTGTCATCGCCGACCTGATCTCGGGCCGGAAGACCGCCATCGATGTCAGCGGCCTGGGCTTGTCGCGTTACCGTTCATAGCCGGCCACTTCGAGGCGCCGCGCGCAACAGACGGCACGCGGCTGGGATTCTGCGACGCCGCGTGAACGGACGCATCCGCCACCACCGGTTGCGTGGCGCTGAGATCGTGACGTTTTGGAACAGATCCGGAACGCCGCCTCAGGCCTGCAGCACGATGGTCCGATTGCCCGTGATCACCACGCGATGCTCGGCGTGCCAGCGCACGGCATTGTTGAGCACGATCGATTCCAGGTCATGGCCGATCTCGACCAGGGATTCCGGCGTCATGGTGTGGTCCACGCGATGCACGCCCTGCTCGATGATCGGTCCTTCGTCCAGGTCGGCGGTGGCGTAGTGGGCGGTGGCGCCGATGATCTTCACGCCGCGCGCATAGGCCTGATGATAGGGCTTGGCGCCCTTGAATCCGGGCAGGAAGGAATGATGGATGTTGATGCAACGGCCGGCCAGGTGCTCGCACGCCCGGTCCGACAGGATTTGCATGTAGCGCGCCAGCACCAGCAGCTCGGCGCCGGTGGCATCGAACAGATCGAGAACGCGCGCCTCCTGCGTCGCCTTGGCGCCGGACTCGATCGGATAGTGATGGAACGGCACTTCGTACCAGGCGGCCAGCCGGGCGTGAGTGTCGTGATTGGAGACGACGCCGACGATGTCGATGGGCAGCGTGCCGATGCTCCAGCGGTGCAGCAGGCTGTTCAGGCAATGCCCCTGCTTCGATACGGCCACCAGCACCTTGCAGCGGCGCTCGGCCGGGTACAGGCCCCACTCCATCGCGAAACGCTCGGCTACCCGCGAGAACCGGCGGCGCAGCTCGTCGGCATCCGGCAGCGCCTCGCCGCTGAAGCTGGTACGCATGAACGAACGATTGGAATAGGCATCGACGAAATGCGCGACCTCCATGATCAGCCCCTCGTGCTCGGCGATGAAGCCGGTGATGGCGGCGACGATCCCGGTACGATCCGGGCAGGACATGGTCAGAATGTAGTGCGGCATGAGTCTCGGGCGCTCGGCGGAGCGCTGCTCGCATGGCGAATCAGCGTTCCAGACAGTGACGATGATTTCGTTCGCAATGAAGCCGGAACGCGTCGGCAGCGGCGCTATGGTACGACAAGCAGCCGGACACACCGACGCCTTTTTCTCGCCAGATGGCCGACCGTCACACGATCAACTGCCTTCGGCGCCGGTCGCAGCGGCCTGACGTCGCAATGCACGCTGATCATGCTTTCAGCGCGGAAGACATCCACATGCTGCCGCTGCGCCCATGGACTGCCCCGCAGCCTGCAGCGGCTTCGTGCCGCCGGGAACGCGCAGCCTAAGGCGAACGGGCGACATTCTCGATCTGCACCACCGGCAGCTTGTCGGCCGGCGTGAAGCCCAGCACCTGTCCATAGAAATACAGCTCGGCCTCGGTGGCGCGAATGATGCTCTCGGCTTTGCGGAAGCCGTGGCTTTCGCCTTCGAACTCGATGTAGGCGACCGCCGCACCGCGCTGCTTGAGCGCCGCCACGATCATGTGCGCCTGGTTGGGCGGCACGATGGGATCGTCGGCACCCTGCAGCACCAGCAACGGCGCCTTGAATCCGGACAGATGGGTCAGCGGCGAGCGCGCCTCG
>JBDHQY010000038.1:0-10421 GCA_039807315.1 Steroidobacter sp.
CCTGCCTGTTCCAGCGCGGCGAGAGCGTGCGCCTGCGCTTCATCAACGGTTCCTCGATGAGTTTCTTCGACGTCCGTATTCCCGGGCTGAAGCTCAGCGTCGTCGCCGCGGACGGAGTGGACGTCGAGCCCGTCAGCGTCGATGAGTTCCGCATCGGCACCGCGGAGACCTACGACGTCATCGTGGAGCCCAAGGACGATCGCGCTTACAGCATCTTCGCGCAGTCGATGGATCGATCCGGCTATGCCCGTGGCACGCTGGCTCCGGCTGCGGGGATGCAGGCGGAGATTCCGCCGCTCGATCCCCGTCCGCTGCTGACCATGAGCGACATGGGTATGGCGCACGGTGCGCACGGCGCCGCTGCGATGGATCACGCGGCCATGGGCCATGCGGCAATGGATCACGCAGCCATGGGACATGCCGCTGCGAGCCCGGCGGCGGGCCATGGGACGATGGATCATTCCGCGATGGATCATGGCGGCATGGACCACGCCGCGATGGGGCATGAGGCGACGAGTCCCGCGACGCCATCGGCATCGCTGCAGCACGCTGCGGCGGAGCGGGGACCGATGGTCGATTCGCTGGCGGAGCAGGTCAGTTCACGCCTGGATGATCCCGGGGTCGGTCTGCGCAACAACGGCCGGCGCGTGCTCACGTATGCCGATCTGCACACCGTCGGCGGGCCGATCGATCGACGCGAGCCGGGGCGCGAGATCGAGCTGCACCTGACCGGGCACATGGAGCGGTTCGTCTGGTCGTTCAACGGCCAGAAATTTTCCGAGGCGCAGCCGCTGCGGTTCAGTCATGGCGAGCGTCTGCGTATCACGCTGGTCAACGACACCATGATGACGCATCCCATCCACCTGCACGGCATGTGGAGCGAGGTGACGACGCCGCAGGGGCAGTTCCAGGTCCGCAAGCACACCATCGTGGTCAACCCGGCGCAGCGCCTGAGCTACAGCGTGACTGCCGATGCGCTGGGGCGCTGGGCCTATCACTGCCATCTGCTCTATCACATGGAAGCTGGCATGTTCCGCGAGGTACACGTCGTGCATGGCGCCGCGCACGAAGGAGGCCACCCATGAGCCGCGTCACCGTTCTGACGGGTGCCGTTGCGCTGGGGCTGTCCGCATTCGTCGCGCGCGGCGCCGAGGACCATGCGGCACACCAGCACGCGCTCGAGGATCATTCGGTCGGTCAGCCGGAAGATCACTCGGCGCACCAGCATCACGACTCGATGCCGGCGGCATCGCCACCATCGCAGGCCGAGCCGACCGAGAGCGAGCGGCAGCACGTGCCGCCCGATCCGCCGCAATTGCAGATGCACGACATGTCCGCCCAGGACATGTTCGAGCTGATGCAGATGGACGATACCGCGCGCTTCGGCCGGGTGCTGCTGGACCAGCTCGAATGGACTAGGAGCGACGGTCGGGATGTCCTGTCCTGGGAGACGCAGGCCTGGTACGGCGGCGACTACGACAAGGTGTGGCTGAAGGCCGACGGCGAAAGCATCGCCGGCAACCAGGAGGGCCGCATCGAGCTGCTCTGGGATCGCGCGTTCGCGCGCTGGTGGAATCTGCAGGCGGGTGTCCGCCATGACTTCTCCGGCGGTCCGTCGCGCACCTGGGCCGCGTTCGGCGTGCAGGGACTGGCGCCCTACTGGTTCGAAGTCGATGCGGCAGCGTACGTCGGCGAAGGCGGGCGCACCGCCGCCCGTTTCTCCGCCGAGTACGAGCTGCTTCTCAGCCAGCGGCTGATTCTCCAGCCGCAGCTCGAGCTCGAGGTCTATGGCAAGGGCGATCCGCGCAACGGCCTGGGGGCGGGCCTGGCCGATACCCGGCTCGGACTGCGGCTGCGCTACGAGATCCGCAGGGAATTGGCACCTTACGCCGGCGTCGTGTGGTCGCGTCTTTATGGAGCGACCGCCGACCTGGCGCGAGCGGCCGGTCACGATGCCGACGACTTGCAGTTCGTGATCGGTTTGCGCGCCTGGTTCTGAGGCGGCGACCTCACCGGCGGCGGTGCGGGCATCGGGCCGCAGCGCCGCCGATCAGTCGTCTTCGGCCTGCAATCTCAGCAGCGCCACGTTGCCGCCGGTGGCTGCCGTGTTGACGGTCAGCACCCGCTCCGTGGCGAATCGTTGCAGGTACAGCGGCCCGCCGGCCTTGGGGCCGGTGCCCGACAGCCCATGTCCGCCGAAGGGCTGCACGCCGACCACGGCGCCGATCATGTTGCGGTTCACGTAGACGTTGCCGGCCGGCGTGGCGTCGAAAATATTGCGGGCAACGGCTTCGATGCGCGTGTGAACGCCGAGCGTCAGGCCGAATCCGGTGGCGCGCAGCTGCTCGAGATGCCGCTCCAGATCCCCGGTCCGGTAGCGCACCACGTGCAGCAGCGGCCCGAAGTGTTCCCGTGTCAGCGATTCGACGGAGTCGATCAGGAACATGCTCGGCGCGATGAAGGTGCCGCGTGCGCAGGCATCGTCGAGGCGTGCCGAATGCAGCAGGCGGCCCTGCGACTGCAGCTCGGCCACGTGCTCGGACAGCTGAGCGCGCGCCTGTTCATCGATCACCGGGCCGACGTCCGTCGCAAGCTCGGCCGGATCGCCGAGCTGCAGCTCGTCCATCGCGCCTTCGATCATGCGGATGATGTCGTCGGCGACCTCTTCCTGCAGATACAGCACGCGCAGCGCCGAGCAGCGCTGGCCGGCGGAATGGAACGCCGAGCGCACCACGTCATCGACCACCTGCTCGGGCAAGGCCGTGGAGTCGACGAACATGGCGTTCTGCCCGCCGGTCTCGGCGATCAGCGGCACGATGGGGCCGCGCCGGTTCGCGAGCGTCTTGGCGATCAGCTTGGCGGTGGCGGTGGAGCCGGTCATGGCGACACCGCCGATGCGCTCGTCCGCGACCAGGGCCGCACCGACGATTTCACCGGGGCCGGGCAGCAGATGCACGACATCGGCCGGCACGCCGGCGCGATGCAGCAGGTCGATCGCGGCCGCGGCAATCAACGGTGTCTGCTCCGCCGGCTTGGCCAGCACGCTGTTGCCCGCGGCGAGCGCGGCGGTCACCTGGCCGAGGAAGATGGCCAGCGGAAAATTCCACGGGCTGATGCATACGAAGGCGCCGCGACCGTGCAAGCTGTAGAGGTTCTGCTCGCCGGTCGGACCGGGGAGGGACCTGGCCGCGCCGAAGTTCTCTCGCGCCTGCTGCGCGTAGTAGCGGCAGAAATCCACCGCCTCGCGCACTTCTGCTATGGCATCGCCCAGGGTCTTGCCGGCTTCGCGTACCAGCAGCGAAAGAAAACGGTTCTGCTCGGTTTCCAGAAGTGTCGCGACGCGCTCGAGAATCTCTGCGCGTGTATCTGCGCCGGCGCGATCCCATGCCGGCTGTGTGGCAACCGCGATGCGGACGGCCCGGTCGATATCGGCACTGTCGGCCTGCGTGACGAACCCGACCACTTGGTCGCGATCGGCCGGGTTGGTGACCGGGGTGCCGCCCGAGGTATCGCCGCTGCCGCCGACGATGGGCCCGGCCTGCCATTGCGTCGTCTTCAGCGCCTCCAGCGCGGCCAGCAGCGATTGCACGTCCTGGACATCGTTGAGGTCGCGGCCGGCGGAATTGCGCCGCGCCGTGCCGTATAGCGC
The DNA here is from genome assembly GCA_039807315.1 of Steroidobacter sp. Taxonomy (GTDB): domain Bacteria; phylum Pseudomonadota; class Gammaproteobacteria; order Steroidobacterales; family Steroidobacteraceae; genus Steroidobacter. The sequence goes on from JBDHQY010000038.1 coordinate 3,650, forward strand.
GGATGGCAATGCAATCTTCGGATTGGGAATCGCAGTCAGCGCGCGCACCTTCTCGGCCGGATCCTCGATCAGGCGCTCCAGCGGCAGCGATTCGTCCATGAAGCGGTTGACGAACGAGGAGTTGGCGCCGTTCTCCAGCAGGCGTCGCACCAGATAGGCCAGCAAGTCCTTGTGCGCGCCCACCGGCGCGTAGGTCCGTACCCTCGGCATGTCCGGGATGATTTCGCCGGCGGCGGCGTACAGCAGCTCGCCCATGCCGTGCAGGCGCTGAAACTCGAAGCCGCGGCTCGGTCCGGCCATTTCGATCACGGCGGCGATGGTGTGCGCATTGTGGGTGGCGAATTGCGGATAGATGGCGTCCGGATGTTCCAGCACCTTGCGCGCGCAGACGAGATAGGAGAGGTCCGTGGTCATCTTGCGTGTGAACACCGGATAACCGGCCACGCCGAGCTCCTGGGCGCGCTTGATTTCCGTGTCCCAGTAGGCGCCCTTGACCAGCCGTACCATGAAGCGGCGCTTGGCCACGTTGCTGAGCGCGATCAGCCAGTCGAGCACGGCCAGCGCGCGCTTCGAATAGCACTGCAACGCAAGTCCCAGGCCGTGCCAGCCTTCGAGCTGCGGATCGCGGGCCAGCGCCTCGATGAGATCCAGAGAGAGCTCCAGGCGCGCCGCTTCCTCGGCGTCGATCGTCATGTGGATGTTGCCGGCGCGTGCTTGCAGCGCGAGCGCTTTCAGGCGCGGCAGCATTTCCTGCAGCACACGTTCACGATTCGCGTACTCGTAGCGCGGATGCAGTGCCGACAACTTGACCGACACGCCATGGCCCTCGTACAGCCCGCCAGTGCTGGCGGCCGCGGTGGCCTTGATGGCGTGCATGTACGAGTTGAAATGTCGCTGCGCGTCAGCCGCGGTGCGCGCGCCTTCGCCCAGCATGTCGAAGGAAGCCATGCCCTTGGGCTGAGGAACGCGCTGCAGCGCCTCCTCGATGGTGCGTCCGAGCACGAACTCGTTACCCATCAATCGCATCGCTTGGCGCACCGCGCTGCGCACCACCGGCTCGCCAAGACGATTCACCAGCGAGCGCAGGATGCCACTCGATTCGCCGCTCAGCCTCTGGTCGAGTTCCACCACGCCACTGGTCAGGACCAGCGCCCGCGTGGCCGCGTTGACCAGTACCGACTCCGACTGTCCCTGGTGCCGGGACCAGCCGCCGGAACTGATTTTCTCGGCGATCAGGTTGTCGGCGGTGACGCTGTCGGGTACCCGCAGCAGCGCTTCGGCCAGCGACAGCAGTGCGATGCCTTCGTCCGTCGACAGGCCGAATTCCTGCAGGAAGATTTCCAGTACCCCGCGCTCGGATTTGCGTTGGCGGGCGCGGGCGACGATCTTGCGTGCCTCGGCGACCACGTTGGCGCGCTGCTCTGCCGGCAGGTAGCCACTTTGCAGCAGCTCCTGGACCAACGTGGTTTCGTCCGCGTACATCAGCGGCAGCAGGGTGGCGCGGCAGGTGTCGAGGGTGGCGGTCACCAGGCAATCCTCAGTGGTGTCGAAGGTGATGAACTTGCCATTGCCGGCAGAGAATAACTCTCTGAAATTCCGTAATTGGCGGCTATTATTCTCGTCATTATCGGATTGACAGCGGATTCTTCCATGCAGCGTGAGCCCAAGCTCGATGTCATCGACCGCAAGATCCTGCAGACGCTGCAGCGCGAGGGCCGTATCTCCAACGTCGACCTGGCCAGGCGGGTGCACCTGAGTCCCACGCCCTGTTTCGAGCGGGTGCGACGGCTGGAGCAGGGCGGCTACATCCAGCGTTATGTCGCCCAGCTCGATCCCCAGCGGCTGGGCATGGGGCTGCTGGCCTTCGTCGAAGTGTCGCTCGACAAGACCAGCCCACTGGCCTTCGAGCGCTTCCGCGAGATCGTGGCGGACCTGCCGGAGGTTCAGGAGTGCCACATGGTGGCCGGCGGCTTCGACTACCTGCTCAAGGTGCGGGTCACCGACATGCTGGCCTATCGCCGCTTCCTGGGCGAACGCATTTCGGCATTGCCCGGCGTCAGCCGTACCCACACCTATTTCGTCATGGAGGAGACCAAGTCCACCCAGGAGATTCCCATCCCGGGCGCACGCGCCAAATAGCGCTGGAACCGGGCAGCGTCGCAGCGCGTTGCATCCCGCCCGAATTGGGCGCAGCGATGGTGCGGGGCGGGACAAGTGCGACCGGGGAAGGCGGCGGACGTAGTCATTCCTACCGAATCCATCGGGATCGGGCCTGCGCCTGGGCACGATCCGTCCGCGCTCCATCGAAATCCGCAGCGCAAGGCTCCGGGACGGCCCTCGGGATTGGATACTAGCGAATTGCTGTTGCAGCAGATGGTCGCCGGCATCACCGACTGCGCCATCTACCTGCTCGATCCCAGCGGTTGCGTGGTGAGCTGGAATCCCGGCGCCGAGCGCATCAAGGGCTATACCCAGGAGGAAATTGCCGGACGCCACTTCTCGATCTTCTACACCGAGGACGAACGAGCCGACGCGGTTCCCGATAGAGCGCTGGCGACCGCCGCTCGCGAAGGCAAGTACGAGGCCGAGGGCTGGCGCCTGCGCAAGGACGGCACCAGGTTCTGGGCCAGCGTTCTGATCGACACGATCCGCGGCCAGCATGGCGAGATTCTGGGCTTCGCCAAGATCACGCGCGACATGACCGAGCGCCGCGCCATGCAGGAACAGCTCAACCATGCGCAGAAGATGGAAGCGATCGGCCAGCTCACCGGCGGCGTGGCTCACGATTTCAATAATCTGTTGACCGTGATCCTGGGCGGCCTGGACTTCATTGCCCGTCATCTCCCGAAAGAGGAGCGCTTGCAGCGCGCCGCCGGCCAGGCGACGCGTGCGGCGCAGCGTGCCGCGACCCTCACGCAGCAATTGCTGGCGTTCTCGCGTCGGCAGCCGCTGAACCCCAAGCCCACCGACGTGAACCAGCTGATCGCCGCTTTCTCCGAGATGCTCCGCCGCACGCTGAGCGAGGAGATTTCGATCCAGACGGTGCTGGGTGGCGGTCTATGGCGGGTCGAAGTGGATGCGCATCAGCTGGAGAGCGCGCTGCTCAATCTGGCCGTCAATTCGCGCGATGCGATGCCCGGCGGCGGGCGGTTCGTGGTCGAGACCGGCAATGCGCGGATCAGCGCGGCTCAAGCCGCGCGCTATACGGACATCGACCCCGGCGAGTACGTGATGATCCGTCTCAAGGACAGTGGTGTCGGCATGAGCAGCGAAGTGATGACACGGGCCTTCGAGCCTTTCTTCACCACCAAGCCGCTGGGTCGGGGCACCGGACTGGGTTTGAGCCAGGTGTTCGGCTTCGTCAAGCAGTCGGGTGGTCACATCAGCCTGAGCAGTGAGCCGGGATGCGGCACCAGCGTCAGCATTTACTTGCCGCGCCTGACGGGCGAGACGCTGGCGGAGGAGGTTGCCTCGCCGGTGGTGGTGCCGCGCGCTCGCCCGAATGAAACCATCCTGGTAGTCGAGGACGACGACGATCTGCGCATCTACAGCACCGAGAGCCTGTGCGAGCTGGGCTACACGGTGCTGCAGGCCTCCAACGGGCCTGCGGCGCTGCGTGTGCTGGAGCAGCATCCGCAGGTGATGCTTCTGTTCACCGATGTCGGACTGCCCGGTATCGATGGTCGCGAGCTGGTGGAGGCGGCGCGGCGTCGCTGCCGTGACCTGAAAGTCCTGTTCACGACAGGCTATGCGCGCGACACGATCATGCACCGGGGACGGCTCGATCCGGGCGTAGAGCTGCTGACCAAGCCGTTCACACACGTACAGCTGGCCACCCGGGTGCGCGAGGTTCTGGACGCGCACTGAGCCATCGGTTCCGGCTCGGGTGGAACACCAGCCAAGCGCAGTGCATTGCATTTTCTTTGACTCCCACCGGAGGGCCGGCAATGGCTACCTGCGAAGTCTGCGGCAACGATTACGACAAGGCGTTCAGGGTCGTTCAGAACGACCGCACGCATGTTTTCGACAGCTTCGAATGCGCCATTCACGCGCTTGCTCCGCGCTGCACGCATTGCGGGTGCAGCATCGTCGGACATGGCCTGGAGGCGGATGGCGAATTCTTCTGCTGCGCGCACTGCGCCAAGCACAGTGGCGAGACGCGGCTCAAGGACCGGGCGGGCACCGGCACGCAGCCTTCGATGTAGCCGCGATGAAGGTTACGGTCTGTCAGCTGCACGATGAGAGCGATCTGTTCCTGCGCGACTGGGAGGCGCTGGCGGCGCACGTGAGCAGCGAGCGTTCCGAGCTGGTGGTGCTGCCGCAGATGCCGTTCTGTCCCTCGTTCCTGGATCGCCATCGTTTCGACTTCGCCATCTGGCAGGCCGCGCTGGCGGCGCACGATGTCGGGGAGAAGCGGCTGCAGCAGCTGGCGCCGGCCATGGTAGTGAGTTCGCGGCCCATGGATTTCGGCAATGAGCGCTATCACGAAGCCTTCCTCTGGGATCGGATCGAGGGCGTGCGCACGTTGCACGGCGAGTCGGTGGCGAACCAGCACGAGTCGCCGTGGTATCTCGCCGCCACGCCGGATTTCGTGCCGCTGGAAGTCGCGACGGTGCTGCTGGGCGTCTTGTTCTGTTCGGAGTTCGATCGCACCGCGGAGCTGGAACGCTATGCGCACGAAGGCGTCGCGCTGCTCGTCACTCCACGCAGTCTGCTTGCCGGTGAATCCGAGAATTGCCGGGAGAGCGCCCGCAGCCTGGCGTTGGCGAGTGGCGCTTATCAGCTTTCTTCCAACCGGGTCTCCGATGATGGACGTTTCGATGGCGGCGGCTGGATCATCGATCCGGCCGGCCGCGTGCTGGGTCTGACCGATTCGCAGCAGCCGTTCGTGACCATCGAGGCGAATGCGGAGCCGGGGCGCCGGGTAAAGCGATCATCGAGTCGCGATCAGGGCGCGGCGTGATTGACACCCTGCGAGGCCATCGGTAGATTTGCGCGCCTTGCGGGGCCGGGCCCTGCAATTTCCCTCCCTATGCCCAGGTGGCGGAATTGGTAGACGCGCTGGTTTCAGGTACCAGTGGAGCGATCCTTGGAGGTTCGAGTCCTCTCCTGGGCACCAGCCATCGGCCCCTCGGTCGAACTCATGCGGACAATGCCTGCCTTTTCAGGGGCTTGTCCGCCGCAGCCGCGTCCAAGCATGTGCTTTCGCCGCGGTCGGTGCGAACCGGGCCACCTTGAGACTCAATGAAACCCAAGAACAAGAACATTCGGGGCAAAACCCGCAAGACCCCAACCCCCCATGCCCCGCGGCCGGGCAAGGCCGTGGCACGCGGCGCGGCGCACCAAGACTTTCCCGTGATCGAAACGCTCAAGGACGCCGGCCGTCCGCTGCTCCTCGACGAGCTGGCGGTACGAATCGGCGCCACTGCAGCGCCCGCGCGCAAGCGATTGGCCGCGCAACTCGACGCCGCGTTGCAGAGCGGAGAGCTGGTTCGCAACCGGCGCGATGAATATTGCCTGCGCGAGCGGTTGCCGCTGATCGTCGGCACGGTCAGCGGTCATCGCGACGGACATGGCTTCCTGCATCCCGACGATCGTTCGGCACCCATCGTGCTGCCGTACCGGCAGATGCGCGAGATCATGCATGGCGATCGGGTCGCCGTGCGTGTCAGCGGCAAGGATCAGCGCGGCCGGCCGGAAGGCTCGGTGGTCAAGGTGCTGGAGCGCAGCACCCGCGAGATCGTCGGGCGTCTCTACGACGAGTCGGGTATCAGCTTCGTGGTTCCCGACAATCCACGGATCGCCCATCGCGTGCTGGTGCCACGTGACCGTTTGGCGGGCGCGTCGGCGGGGCAGGTCGTACTGGTGAAGCTGATCGAGCCGCCGTCGCGCGCCGCGCAGCCGCTCGGACATGTGGTTCGCATTCTCGGCGAGCACGCCGCGCCGGGCATGGAGACCGAGATCGCGATCCATTCGCACGGGCTGCCGTTCGAATTTCCCGCGGCGGCTACTACCGAAGCGGAGAGTCATGGCTCTGCGGTAAGCGCGGCCGCCAAGCGCGGCCGCGAGGATCTGCGGGACCTGTCGCTCGTCACCATCGATGGCGAAGATGCGCGCGATTTCGACGATGCCGTCTGGTGCGAAGCGGTCCGCGGCGGCTGGCGGCTCATCGTCGCCATCGCCGATGTCGCCAGCTACGTCACCGTGGGCTCGGCGCTGGACCAGGAAGCGCAGCACCGCGGCACATCCGTGTATTTCCCGAATCGCGTGCTGCCGATGCTGCCGGAGGCGTTGTCGAACGGGCTGTGCTCGCTGAACCCGAACGTCGATCGCCTGTGCCTGTGCTGCGAAATGAAGGTGAATGACCAGGGCAAGGTGACGCGCGCGCGATTCTTCGAGGGCGTGATGCGCTCGAAGGCGCGACTCACATACACGAAAGTGGCTGCGTATCTGGCCAACCCGCAGGCGGCCACGGACACGGAGGTGCTGGCGCAGGGGCAGCAGCTCATGCGGCTGCACGCTGTATTTCGCGCCCTGTACGATGCGCGTCTGAAGCGTGGCGCGCTGGATTTCGACGCGCCCGAGCTCAAGGTCCGTTTCGACGCTCAGGGGCGGATCGCCGCGTTCGTCGAGCAGCCGCGCAACGATGCGCACCGGCTGATCGAGGAATGCATGATCGCCGCCAACGTGCAGGCGGCGCGCTTCCTGAAGAAGCATCGCATTCCCACGCTGTACCGCGTTCACGGCCAGCCCGAGGAAGACCGGCTGGAGC
>JBDHQY010000039.1:0-10371 GCA_039807315.1 Steroidobacter sp.
GCAGCGGCATACTCGGGCTGCTCAGCAGCCAGTACATCTACGTCGGTGTGATCGCCAACACCGGTGTGCTGACACACTCGAGCAGCGGCGACACCATCGGCTTCACCATCGCGACGACTCCGAATGGCACTCCGCTGGCTACCGGCACCACCTCGGGAAATCTAGCCGCCGGCGGGCTGCTGAACCTGAGCGGCGCCAATGGCGAGGTGGCATTGTTCGTCAGTCTCGCCGCCGCCGGGAATGTAGCTGCCGGCACTTATACGGGGACGGTTACGCTGAACTGGCACTATGCCGTCTGCAGCAACATCAGCGCACTCGGGGTTTGCATCGGCTCGTGGACCCGCAGCGCCGGAATCACCCAGAACTGCATACTCAGCCTGTGTACGCTCAATACCGCGTCGCTGCCCGGCAACGGTGCGGCGGTTGCCGTGACGATTTCGCTTGAGGTCACCAAGGACTGCCGCTTCGAGGCCAGTCAGATCGACTTCGGCGGCGCGCCGTTCGTCGACAGCTTCAGCCCGGTGAATGGCCAGCTGCAGATCAAGTGCACCAAGGGGACGACTTATTCAGTCGGCCTCAGCGATGGCAATTCGCCAAGCGGCGGACGCCGACGCATGAGTTCGGGAGCGCAACGCCTGCAGTACGATGTCTTCCGGCCGGACAGCACGGTATGGAACAACACCAGCCGGCGCGTCGCACAATCCATGCCGGCGGCCGGCAACATCGCCGAAACCTTCTCTTACGAAGCGCGCATCTACGCCGATCAGCCGACTCCGCCGATCGGCGTCTACAGCGATGCCTTGATCATTGATGTCGAGTTCTGACCGTGACTGGCAGAGCTTCCTGGTTGGGGCGCCCGGCACTGTCGAGGTCAGTGCCGTTCAGGTCCAGCCTTCCAGGCTCGCATCCATCGTAATTTCAGCCTTCAGCGCCCGCGACACCGGACAGCCGTTCTTGGCGTTGCCGGCCGCCTTCTCGAAATCCGGCGGAGTGATGTCGGGGACCTGCGCGCGCACCGTCAGATGTACCGCCGTGATGGTGAAACCGGCATCGGTCTTGAGCAGCGTCACCGTCGCTTCGGTCCGAATGCGCTGCGCCGTCTTGCCTTCGTTGGCCAGCTGGGCCGACAGCGCCATGGAAAAGCAGCCGGCGTGCGCCGCGGCGATCAGCTCTTCCGGGTTCGTACCCTTGCCTGCCTCGAAGCGCGTGCTGAACGAATACTGCGTGTCGCTGAGCACGCCGCTCTCGGTCGAGATCGAGCCGCGACCCTCTTTCAATCCGCCACTCCAGACTGCGGAGGCACTGCGTTTCATGGCAAAACTCCTTCAGGTTGCCGCCCCTGCTCGGGGCCGTTGCCGCAAGCGCCCGGCAGCGCGGCACTGGTGATTTCGATCGTATGAGTGATCTGCACGCTCTTGCCGATGATGGCGCTTGCCGAACAGTATTTCTCTTCGGAGAGCTTCACCGCGCGCTCCACCTTGCGGCGGTCGAGCGAGTGACCGGTGACGATGTAGCGCAGCTGGATGCCGGTGAACACTTTGGGATCGGTCGTGGCGCGCTCGGCCTCGACCTCGATGACGCAATCCGTGACGTTCTCGCGGCCGCGCTTGAGGATCAGCACCACGTCGAAGGCCGAACATCCCGCCAGGCCCAGCAACAGCATTTCCATCGGCCGGATGCCGAGATTGCGGCCGCCGGCTTCCGGCGCGCCGTCCATCACCACCGCATGCCCGGAGCCTGATTCGCCCACGAACATCACGTCCTGTACCCACTTGACCCGTGCCTTCACTCAACTCTCCATCGCCAGGAATGGCAAATGCTCTTCTCGCCTGCGGCTCATCGCTCCCGCGCCAAGCCTGCAACCGCACGGGCGGAAGCGGGAGTCCATGCCGGACGGGTTCCCGTCTCCCATGCGAGGACGGGGGCTGTGCCGCCACGGCCAAGCCGCAGGTGCCCGCCGCTCACACGCCGCCGAAGCACAGGTACTTGATCTCGAGATAATCCTCGAGGCCGTACTTGGAGCCTTCGCGACCGATGCCGCTTTCCTTGATGCCGCCGAAGGGCGCGACCTCGGTCGAAATGATGCCGTCGTTGATGCCGACGATACCGCTCTCCAGCTCTTCGGCGACGCGCCAGACCCGGCCGATGTCGCGGCTGTAGAAATAACTGGCGAGACCGAACTCGGTGGAGTTGGCGAGCCGGATGGCGTCCTGGTCGGTCTGGAACTTCATCAGCGGTGCGACCGGTCCGAACGTCTCCTCGCGCATCGCCAGCATGTCGGCAGTGATGCCGGTGAGCACGGTGGGAATGTAGAACGAGCCGGCGCCATCGCCGCGCTTGCCGCCAGTGATGACCTTCGCGCCCTTGCTCACGGCGTCGGCGACATGTTCTTCGACCTTCTTCACCGCCTTCTCTTCGATGAGCGGGCCGATCTTGGTGTCCTGTTCCAGTCCGTCGCCCACCTTCATGGCGCGCACCGTGGCTGCCAGCTGCTCGGCGAAGCGCTCGTAGACGCCGCTCTGCACGAAGATGCGATTGGCGCAGACGCAGGTCTGGCCGGCATTGCGATACTTGGAAGCGATGGCGCCGGCGACTGCCGCGTCCAGATCGGCGTCGTCGAACACGATGAACGGTGCGTTGCCGCCCAGCTCCAGGGAAACCTTGGTGACGTTTGCCGAGCATTGCGCCATCAGCAGCTTGCCGACCGCGGTCGAACCGGTGAAGCTGAGCTTGCGCACCGTGGGATTGCTGGTCAGCTCACCGCCGATCGTCTTGGCGTCGCCGGTGACGATGGAGATCACGCCGGCAGGAATCCCGGCACGCTCGGCCAGCACGCACATCGCCAGCGCCGAGAAGGGAGTGAGCTCGGACGGCTTGATCACCATCGTGCAGCCGGCCGCCAGCGCCGGCCCGACCTTGCGCGCGATCATGGCCGACGGGAAGTTCCAGGGCGTGATGGCCGCGGTCACGCCGATGGGCTGCTTCAGCACCACGATGCGCTTGTCGCGGCCGTGCGCGGGAATGACATCGCCGTAGACGCGCTTGGCTTCTTCACCGAACCATTCGATGAACGAGGCCGAGTAGGCGATCTCGCCGCGGCTTTCCGCCAGCGGCTTGCCTTGCTCCAGCGTCATCAGGATGGCCAGGTCTTCCTGATTGGCCATCAGCAGGTCGAACCATTTGCGCAGCAGCTGCGCCCGCTCCTTCGCCGTGCGACTGCGCCAGTCCGGCAGCGCGCGGTTTGCCGCCTCGATGGCACGGCGGGTTTCCGCGGCGCCGAGGTTGGGAACGGTGCCGACCAGCTTGCCGTTGGCGGGATTGAACACTTCCTTGACCGCGCCGTCCGGCGCGTCTTCCCAGCGGCCGCCGATGAAAGCCTGCTCGCGGAATAGCGTTGCGTCGCGCAACAGGGGTTGCGATCGGGGAAGTGCGGACATGCAAAGTCTCCAGGAAGGATTGCCGTTGAATTATAGGCTCAGTCGTCCACCAGCGGCTGCCCGGGGAACAAAGCCTCGTTGAAACCGAAGTTGCGCAGATCGCGGATGCGCATGGGATAGAGGATGCCGTTCAGATGGTCCACCTCATGCTGCACGACGCGCGCGTGAAAGCCGTCGACGGTGCGATCGATGGCGGCGCCGAACTGGTCGAAGCCGCGATAGCGCAGCTGGGTGAAGCGGGGCACCAGTCCGCGCATGCCCGGTACCGACAGGCAGCCTTCCCAGCCTTCCTCGATCTCCTCGCCGACCGGGTCGAGCCGCGGATTGATCAGTACCGTGTACGGCACTTCCTGCGCCTGCGGGTAGCGTGGGTTGCGGCTGAGGCCGAAGATCACGACCTGCAGCGACACGCCGATCTGCGGCGCCGCCAGGCCGGCGCCGTTCAGGGCGTCCATGGTGTCGTGCATGTCCCGCAGCAGCGAGTGCAGCTCGGGGGTGGCGAATTTCTCGACGGGCTTCGCCACCTGCAGCAGCAGCGGCTGGCCCATTTGCAGAACGGGTCGGACGGCCATGGGGAAAACTTCGCGCTCGGCGGACGGCAAAATGGAATACTCGGCGGAGGATACTAAAGCATGGCCATGAATCTGCAGGTACTGGTGCTGGCGGCGGGTGCCTCGACCCGGCTGGGCCAGCCCAAGCAGCTGGCGAGAATCGGCGGCCGGCCGGCGCTGCACGGTGTCGTCGCCAGCGCCGTCGCGCTGGCGGGCCACGCCGTCACGGTCGTGATCGGGGCGCACGCCGGCGAGGTGACGCGGCTGCTGGCGCATTCGCCGGCCTCGGTCGTGGTCAACCGGCACTGGCACGAAGGGCTGGCTGCCTCGATCCGCTGCGGGCTGGCCGCCCTGCCGCCGGCCTGCGAGGCGGTGCTGCTGCTGCTGGGCGACCAGGTCGCCGTCACCGCGGACGATCTGAAGCGGCTTGCCAGCGCCTGGCGGGAACAGGACAACATGATTGCCGCGGCCACGTATGATCAGCACGTCGGTGTGCCGGCCATCTTTCCGCGCATGTGCTTTTCGGAGCTGGCGCAGTTGCGTGGCGATCAGGGCGCGCGGCGCCTGATCGAGCGCAATGGCGACCGGCTGGTGCGCGTGCCGATGCCGAACGCGGCCGTGGATCTGGATACGCCGGACGACCTGGCGGCCCTGACGAGAAAATTCGACCAAGAGGACAAGGCGTGAGACTGCTCATCATTCTGGGACTGATCGCCATCGTCGTGGCCGTGATCTGGCTGCGTGCTCGCCGCAAGCGGCGCGACTGATGCAGTTCCACCGTCCGCCTTGGTAAGGCAGCGCGCCGCGGTGTCGTCCGAATATAGACGCGCTGGAAACGAAAATCCGCCGGGACCGAACTCCGGCCCGCCGTCGCTCATTACGTCCATGACGTTGTCTGCTGGCGCCCGGGCGCCGGAGGTGAATCATGAGCGGATTTTTCGGCCAGTATCTGGGCGGCGTACTGCTGCTGATCGCCCTGGCGGTCGTGCTGACCATCGTGGTCTTCCGGCGCCGCCTGTTCGATCACGTTCCCTGGCGCAAGGGCCGCCCCGCCGATCCGGAAAAGATCCGGCGCCAGAACCCGCCCGACGAATGGAGCAAGAGTCGCTGAGGCAGCGCCGTGGCGGTGGAAATCGTGGGCAGCCGTGCATTGGGGAGGCGCTCACTGCCTCGTCACCCCAGGCGCTGGGGCGGAATTCATCCGAATCGGCAGGACGGATTGCCGCCCCTGACTGCATGGGAGTGACCAGTGATCGGAGCGTCCCTTAGCTCGTGATCTTCGCTCCGCGCTCCAGCAGCAACTCCTTGAGAACGGAGCGATGGCAGCGCGCGGGATCCTCGCAGTAGCAGCCCACGGAGAAATTCGTCTGATGCGACAACGCGGCCAGCGTGTCGAGCAGATGAACAGCCTCGGGCTGCTTCATCTGGGTGCGGTAATGCCGCGCGAACGCCTGCCATTCGCGCTCGTTTTCGGCAGTCAACGCCTGCTTCACCAGTTCTTCGCTCGGTGCCAGATTGGGCAGCCACACATCGTAGAAATTGCGCGCGGCGAATTCGCTTTTCGGCACGCCGCGCGGCGGACGCCGCACGGTGCCGATTCTCAAACCTTCGTTGCCCGAACGCGGGCTGCCGAGCCGGACGATGCGAATGGCCATGATCCTCCCGCTGCTGCTGCAGCGGAGTGTGACGAAAGCCGGGCGGTTGCTACAAGTTCGGCCCGACGTTCTCCAGCTGGGCGTTCGACACAGCGGTGCGCTGGTAGCGATATGCGCCCGGCGGCATCTTGCGGCGGCGGCGAAACGCCTTTGCGAACGCCGTCTCCGACAGGTAGCCCACTCTGCCGGCAATGCGTGCGACCGGCTCACGCGATTCGCGAAGCATTTTCGCCGCCAGATCCATGCGCCAGCGTGTCACGTACGCGAGCGGTGGCTCACCGACCAGATCCATGAAGCGCTTCGCGAACGCGGCGCGTGACATGGCGGCTTGCTGCGCCAACGACTCCACCGTCCACGGCACCTGCGGCGACTCGTGGATCAGCGACAACGCCTTGCGAATCTGCGGATCGCGCAAGGCGCCGAGCCAGCCGGCGGAACCTTCGGGCTGATCGCGCAGCCAGGTGCGCAGAACATACACGAACAGCGTGTCGATCAGGCGCGGCAGCACCAGATCCGTGCCGACCTCGCGGTGCGTTGCCTCCTGCGTCAGCAGTCGCAGCAGCGTTTGCAGCTCGTTGTCGCCGTTGGCCTGAGCCGCCGGGATACGAATGACCGGCGGCAGCAGGGCCAGCAGCGGGTGCGCGCCTTCCTGCGAAAACCGGTAGCCCGCTGATTGCAGCACGGTGGATTCCGCATTCGGATCCGGCTTGCCGTGCAAGGAGGGCACGATGCTGTTGTGCGAGCGGGCGATGGCCTGGGGATACGGCTCCAGATTCCGCATATCGCGCTCCGACGACAGCGAATGCGCCGCGCCGTGCGCGAGCAGCGCCACGTCGCCGGCATTCAATCTGATGGGTTCGGCATTGCCGTAGCGCAGCCAGCATGAGCCGCGCCGCACGATGTAGACGGTGGATTGGTCGACACCATCGATCTGCAAACCCCAGGGCGACAGGAATTGGCGCGAGCCGAGCACGATGCTCGCGATAGCGGTGACATTCAGTACGTTCGAGAGTACGTCCATGGGTGAAGAGCGTCGCGTGGGCGGCAGCACCGCGGAGGAACGTAGCCTACGCCCGCAGTTGCCCGGCAAAAGACCGGGTATGCAGAAATTGATTGTTTCAAGCGGTTCATGAATCGTGAGCGCCGCACCGTCTGGCAAGGTCTGATTCAAGCCTGCATGGCTGCCACACCCAGCTCGCCCAGCCTCGCGATCAGCATCGGGCCGGTATACGGTTTGGGCATGATGGCGACGCGGCTGTCGACCGCGAAGCGCACTTTGAGCTCCTTTTCGCTGCGGCCGCTGGCGATCAGGATGGGCAGCAGGGCGAGCCGTGCCCGCATCTCGGCCGCGATCTCGTCGCCTGGACGGTCGGGCAGCCCCACGTCGATCACCACCGCGCTCAGTTCGCGCTCCAGCAATTGCAGGGCGTGCAACGCTTCCGCGCCGTTGCTCGCCTGCGCCACGCGGAAGCCGGCATCTTCCAGCGCATCGGTGGCGAACATGCGTACCAACGGTTCGTCCTCGACGAGCAGTACACAGGTGGGATGGGAACGGGCGTTCATGGTCGCGCCTTGGTTTGCCGGCATGTAGTCCTCGAAAGCTCAGAAGTGGCGGACCCGGCTCGGGTTGTCAATCGGCCGCGCCGCAGCGGGTCGAATTCATGTGCGGGTCTTCGCCGCCTTATTTACCGGAGCGGCACCCCGGCGTAATCAGCGTTTTCCTCACGCCACGATGCGATTGCGACGATCCGCCGACAAAAAATGCCGCTGTGATGGAACAGCCGACAGCGACCGATCGTTGAGGTCTCTTCTGCCGTTCCCGCCGGACCCGCCACTAGGGGAGATGCAGTCATGGCGCTGCCAGCAAGCGATGCCCTGGCATTGAACCGTCGCGACATCCTCAAAGCCCTGCGCTCGCTCAAGCGCGGCGATTTTTCCGTCCGGCTGCCCGAGGATCTGCCGGACACCGACGGGGAAATTGCCAGCACGTTCAACGAGGTCGTCGAGCTGAACGATTCGATGGCGCGCGAGTTCGAGCGCCTCAGCGCCATGGTCGGGCGGGAGGGCAAGATCTCCGAGCGTGCCCGGCTGCACGGCGCCACCGGCCGCTGGGCGCAGTGCGTCGACTCCATCAACGGGCTGGTCGGCGACATGGTGTACCCGGTGTCCGAGGTGGCGCGCGTCATCGGTGCGGTCGCCAAGGGCAATCTGACGCAGGCCGTGAACCTGGAAATCGAAGGCCGACCGGTACGCGGCGAGTACTTGCGCATCAGCAACGTCGTGAACACGGTGGTGGAGCAGCTCAACTCCTTCGCTTCTGAAGTCACGCGCGTGGCGCGCGAGGTGGGCACCGAAGGCAAGCTCGGCGGCCAGGCCCACGTGAAGGGCGTGGCCGGCACCTGGAAGGATCTGACCGACAGCGTCAACCACATGGCCGCCAATCTCACCGGCCAGGTGCGCAACATCGCCGAGGTCACCACCGCCGTGGCCAGCGGCAACCTGTCCAAGAAGATCACCGTCGATGTGCGCGGCGAGATGCTGGAGCTGAAGAACACCATCAACACCATGGTGGACCAGCTCAATTCCTTCGCCTCGGAAGTGACGCGCGTGGCGCGCGAGGTGGGTACGGACGGCAAGCTAGGTGGCCAGGCCAAGGTGGAGGGTGTGGCCGGCACCTGGAAGGATCTGACCGACAACGTCAATCTCATGGCCGCCAATCTCACCGGCCAGGTGCGCAACATCGCCGATGTCACCACGGCGGTGGCGCGCGGCGACCTCTCGCGCAAGATCACGGTCGACGTCAAGGGCGAGATGCTGGAGCTGAAGAACACCATCAACACCATGGTGGATCAGCTCAATTCCTTCGCCTCGGAAGTCACGCGCGTGGCGCGCGAAGTGGGCACCGAGGGCAAGCTCGGCGGCCAGGCTCGCGTGGAAGGCGTCGGCGGCACATGGAAGGATCTGACCGACAACGTGAATCTGATGGCCGCCAATCTCACCAACCAGGTGCGCGGCATAGCCGAGGTCGTGACCGGCGTGGCCAACGGCGACTTGAAGCGCAAGCTGGTGGTGGAGGCGAAAGGCGAGATCGCCGCGCTGGCCAACACCATCAACGGCATGATCGGCACGCTCGCCACCTTTGCCGATCAGGTGACCAACGTGGCGCGCGAAGTGGGCACCGAAGGCAAGCTCGGCGGCCAGGCCAGCGTGCCCGGCGCCGCCGGCTTGTGGCGCGATCTCACCGACAACGTCAATCAGCTTGCGGCCAATCTCACCACCCAAGTGCGTGCCATCACCGAGGTCGCCACGGCCGTGACCGAGGGAGATCTGACGCGTTTCATCGCGGTGGAGGCCTCGGGCGAAGTCGCGGCGCTCAAGGACAACGTCAACGAGATGATCCGCAATCTCAAGGACACCACCCAGAAGAACAACGAACAGGATTGGCTCAAGACCAACATCGCGCGCTTCAACCGCTTGCTGCAGGGCCAGCGCGACATCCGCAACGTGTCGAACCTGATCCTGTCGCAGCTGGTGCCGCTGGTGAACGCGCAGCAGGCGCTGTTCTATCTGACCCGGCAGACCGAGGGCGAGAACGTGCTGGAGCTGGTCGCCAGCTACGCCGCTCCCAGCCGCCGCCCGCCGCCGGACCGTTTGAAGCCGGGCGAGGGATTGATCGGCCAATGCGCGCTGGAGAAGCGCAGCCTGCTGTTGAACGAGGCGCCGCCGGCCTACATGCAGATCGGCTCCGGTCTGGGCGAGGCGCCGCCGGTCAGCGTGATCGTGCTGCCGGCGCTGTTCGAGGGCGAGGTCAAGGCGGTGCTGGAGCTGGGCTCGTTCGAGCGCTTCAGCACCATCCACACGCTGTTCCTGGACCAGCTGATGGAGAGCATCGCCATCGTGCTCAATACGCTGGCGGCGAACATGCAGACCGAGGCGCTGCTGGCGCAGTCGCAGCTGTTGACGCGCGAGTTGCAGAGCCAGCAGATCGAGCTGAAGGACACCAACGATCGCCTGGAGCAGCAGGCGACCACGCTGCAGCGCTCCGAAGATCTGCTGCGCGCCCAACAGGAAGAGCTGCGCGGCAAGAACGAGGAGCTGGTGGAGAAGGCCAACCTGCTGTCCTGGCAGAACCAGCAGGTGGAAGCCAAGAACCAGGAGGTCGAGCGCGCCAAGGAACAGCTGGAGGAGAAAGCCGAGCAGCTGGCGCTCACCTCCAAGTACAAGTCCGAGTTCCTGGCGAACATGTCGCACGAGCTGCGCACGCCGCTGAACAGCCTGCTGATCCTGTCCAAGCTGCTGGCCGACAACGCCGACAGCAATCTCATGCCCAAGCAGATCGAGTTCGCGCAGACCATCAATCGCGCCGGCACCGAGCTGCTGGCCCTGATCAACGACATCCTGGACCTGTCCAAGATCGAGTCCGGCACGGTGACGCTGGACATCGGCACGGTGCATTTCGCTGAAGTGGTCGACAACCTGCAGCGCGGCTTCGAGCAGGTGGCGAGCGACCGTCACCTGGTGTTCCGGATCGAGCTGGACGCCGACCTGCCGCGCGCCATGGTCACCGACGAGAAGCGCCTGCAGCAGATCATCAAGAACCTGCTGTCGAACGCCTTCAAGTTCACGCACGAAGGTGAAGTGGTGTTGTCGATCCAGCGCGCCGCCGGCGGCTGGAGCCCGGGCAATCAGCTACTCAACAAGGCCCCCGCGGTGGTTGCCTACTCGGTG
>JBDHQY010000040.1:0-10312 GCA_039807315.1 Steroidobacter sp.
TGGCGAGCTGACGGCGCGCTGTAGCACTGCCCGCGCCAGCAGGCGCGTGGAATCCAGGGTGGGCAGTGGCGAGTTTGCATCGCTGAGGATCAGCGGAATCTCGGTGCAGCCCAGCACCACCACATCGGCGCCCTGCTGCTGCAGGCGTGCGATGACCTGCTGGAAGTACGCAACGCTCTGCGGCTCGAAGATACCGCGCACCAGCTCGTCCATGATGATGCGGTTGATTTCTTCGCGTTCGCCGGGTTGCGGGCGCAGGTAGCCCACCTCGCGCGCCTGGAGTTTTTGCGGATAGACCTCGCTTTCGACCAGCCAGCGCGTGCCGGTCAGGGCGAGTCGCCGGAACCCCCGTTCGGCGGCCTGCGCGGCGACCACATCGGCGATGTGCAGCCAGGGCAGCGGCAAGCGCGATTCGATTGAGGGCAGGGCAGCGTGGATGGTGTTGTCCGGGCAGATCAGGAACTGCGCTCCGGTTCGCGCCAGCTTGTTCGCCGAGTCGAGCATCAGTTCGCCGACGCCGGCCCAGTCGTGCCGGTCTAGGCACTGCACATAGTCGGCCAGCGAATGCGTGTGCAACGATACCTGCGGATGCGCATGTGGCCCCAGGAATTCGGCCCCTTCCAGGCAAACCGTCCGGTAACACAGGGCCGCGCCTTCGGCGGAACAGGCGACGATACCGATGTGTTGCGACATGCGGCGATTCTACGCCGCGCGCAGGCCAGTGGCCTTGCCGGCCGCAGTGCCGGCCCGACGTTGCCGCACCATCGCGAAAAATACGGGGTGTGGTATCGGGCACGCCCGCGCCGGCGTTGGCAAAATCGGCCGTTCTGCTAATATCTCCCGAGGTTCTTCAGGATTATTGTTTCAAATGAAACTAGCTACGCTGGGCAACGGCGGCCGCGACGGCCAACTGGTGGTGGTGAGTCGCGATCTGGCTCGGGCGGTCGCAGTGCCGCAGATCGCGCCGACGCTGCAGGTCGCGCTGGATGACTGGCAGCGGGTTTCCCCGCAGTTGCAATCGGTGGCGGATGCGCTGGAACGCGGCGAGCGCACGGACGCCATTGCGTTCGACCCGGCGCAAGCCATGTCGCCTTTGCCGCGGGCGCATCACTGGGTGGACGGCTCCGCCTACGTGAACCACGTGGAGCTGGTGCGCAAGGCGCGCGGTGCGGAAATGCCCGCGACTTTCTGGACCGACCCGCTGGTCTACCAGGGCGGCTCCGACGATTTCCTCGGCCCGACCCAGGACGTGCCGGTGCCCAGCGAGGAATTCGGCATCGACCTGGAAGGCGAGGTGGCCGTGATCACGGACGATGTCGCAATGGGGGTCGGCCGCGAGCCGGCACGCGGCCACATCAAGCTGTTGATGCTGGTCAACGACTGGTCGCTGCGCAACCTGATCCCGGGAGAGCTGGCGAAGGGCTTCGGCTTCTACCAGTCGAAGCCGTCCACGGCGTTCTCGCCGGTGGCGGTCACGCACGATGAGCTCGGTGCGGCCTGGGACGGCGGCAAGATCAACCTGCCGCTGGTGGTGCACATCAACGGCCAGCTTTTCGGGCGCCCGCAGGCCGGCGTCGACATGACCTTCGATTTTCCCCGGCTGATCGAGCACATCGCCAAGACGCGCAACGCGCGCGCCGGCACCATCGTCGGTTCGGGCACGGTGTCGAACTACGATCGCTCGCTTGGCTCGGCGTGCCTGGCGGAACGCCGCATGCTGGAGCAGATCGAAACCGGCAAGCCGCTCACCGCCTTCCTGAAGTTCGGCGATCGCGTGCGCATCGAGATGCTCGATGCCGCCGGCCGCAGCATCTTCGGCGCGATCGATCAGAAAGTCGTGCGGGCCTGAGCCTTCAGTTCAGGGCTTGCAGCATGCTGGTGCCGCCCAGGCCGCGCATCTGCGACATGATCCATTGCTGGCGCGAACGCACGTAGCGTGACGGTGCGCCGACGAGCAGGCGTTTCGGATTGGGGAGAACGGCGGCGAGCAGTGCTGAGTCGGAAGCGGTGAGTCGCGCCGGACTCTTGTGAAAGTAGGCGTCGCTGGCCGCGCCGACGCCGAAGACGCCCTTGCCGAATTCCGCGACGTTCAGATACACCTCGAGAATGCGCTGCTTCGGCCACAGCGTCTCGATCAGCAGCGTGAAATACGCTTCCAGTCCCTTGCGCAGCCAGCTTTGCGCCGGCCACAGGAACAGGTTCTTCGCCACTTGCTGCGAGATCGTGCTGGCGCCGCGCACGCGCCGGCCGCGCTCACGATCATCCAGCGCCTTGTTGATCTGCTTGAAGTCGAAGCCGTTGTGCGCCGGGAAAGTCTGGTCTTCGGAAGCGATGACCGCCAGTTTCAGGTGCGGCGAGATCTGCTGCCAATCCACCCAACGATGATGGATTGCGTAGCTGGGCTGGCTGTTGGCCGCGATCAGGCGCTCGCGCAGCATGAAGGCCGAGGTAGGCGGGTCGAGCCAGCGCAGCGCCAGCACCAGCGCTGCGCTGCCCAGCACCCAGAGCCCGGCCAGCCAGCCTGCCAGGCGCAGCGTTCGACCAGTCAGGGTACCCGCGGACATGCCGGCCAGCGGCTGTGCAGCCGCAGTATTTTCAGTCCTGCGGCGGCGCTTCGATCCGTCGCACCGATTCGATGACGATCGGCTCGACCGGCACGTCCTGATGGCCGCCCCTGTTGCCGGTCTTCGCCGCCACGATGGCGTCGACCACGTCCATGCCGGAAGCCACGCGGCCGAACACGGCATAGCCGTAGTTGCCGGGCCGGTGATCGAGGAAGTCGTTGTCGACCACGTTGATGAAGAACTGCGAGGTGGCGCTGTTGATGTCGTTGGTGCGTGCCATCGACAGCGTGCCGCGCTTGTTCTTCAGGCCGTTGGTGGCCTCGTTCTGGATCGGTGCGCGCTGGCCCGACTTGGCCGTCATATCGGCGGTGAGGCCGCCGCCCTGCACCATGAAGCCGGCGATGACGCGGTGGAACACGGTGCCGTCGAAGTAGCCGTCGTCGGCGTACCGCAGAAAGTTCTCGGTCGTGATCGGCGCCTGCTGGTCGAACAGCTGGACCGTGAAGACGCCTTTGGAAGTCTTGAATTCGAGCATGACAGGATGACCCGTTGACAGTTGAGAGAGGCGGGCATGATGCCGGCGGCGGGCTTCTAGAGCGCTCCGCAACAGCCTTCAGTGACCCGTTCGTGGCCCGCCAGGTCGGCGTGGGAGCGTACGCGAGTGAAGCCGTTGCGCACAAGCAGATCACGGACCGCACCGGCCTGTTTCCAGCCGTGCTCCAGGACCAGCCAGCCGCCGCTGGCGAGATATCGTGGTGCCGCGCTCGCGATGTGCTCGATGGCTTCGAGCCCGTCGCGGCCGCTGATCAGCGCCGCGGCTGGCTCGTGACGGCGTACTGCAGCAGACAGATCGGGATCGTCGATGGCGATGTAGGGCGGATTGGCGACGATCAGGTCGAACGGCCCCTGCAGTGCTGCGAACCAGCTGCTTTGAGTCAACGTGACGTTGGGAACCTGCAGACGCGCCACGTTGCGCATGGCGATCGCGAGCGCATCCTTCGAAATGTCGCTGGCGACGATTTTTGCGGCAGGCCGCTCGCTGGCGATCGCAAGCGCGATGGCGCCGCTGCCGGTGCCGAGATCCGCGACACGGGCCGCGGCATTCTTGTCGAGATGTTCCAGCGCGCGTTCCACGACCAGTTCGGTCTCCGGCCTCGGGATCAGCACTGCCGGCGTCACTTCGAACAGCAGCGACCAGAACTCCTGCTGGCCACGGATGTATGCAACCGGCTCGCCTTGCAGGCGCCGCTTCACCAGCTGCTGAAACGACCAGCCCGCATGCGCCGGCAATTCACGTTCGGGTGCGGCGCGAAAAGAGGTGCGCGACAGACCGGTCACGTATTCGAGCAGCAGCTCGGCATCGAGTCGCGCGGACGGCGAGTTGCGCGACAGCAGCAGAGTCGCGGTATGCAGTGCGTCGGAAACGGTTTGTGGGGAATCTACAGCAGGCATTTGGCGCGGCAGGTCACGTACAATCGCGCGCACAGCCTATCCGATCTGCGCAGCGAATGCCGCGTTCCGGTGCGGACCCGGCGCCAATCGCAGTCATCTTTTTCGGAGCGTCCATGCAAGTCTATGCCAATGCGCTGGAAATGATCGGCCACACGCCGATGGTGAAATTGAACCGGCTGGATGCCGGGCCCTGCGAGCTGTTCCTGAAGCTGGAGATGCTGAATCCGGGCGGCTCCATCAAGGACCGCATCGGCCGTTCCATGATCGAGGAGGCCGAGAAGCGCGGCGAGCTCAAGCCCGGCGACACCATCGTCGAGGCGACCGCGGGCAACACCGGTCTGGGGCTGGCGCTGGTGGCCGCGCAGAAAGGCTATCGCCTGATCCTGGTGCTGCCCGACAAGATGAGCCAGGAGAAGATTTTCAATCTGCGCGCCATGGGCGCGGAAGTGGTGCTGACGCGCTCTGACGTGGCCAAGGGTCACCCCGAGTATTACCAGGACTTGGGCGCGTCGATCGCCAAGAAGACCGGCGCATACTTCATCAACCAGTTCGCCAATCCCGACAATCCGAGGGCGCACGAACAAACCACCGGGCCGGAAATCTGGGAACAGATGCAGCATCGGCTCGATGCCGTGGTGGTCGGTGTCGGCTCCAGCGGCACCATCGCGGGACTGGCCGCTTACTTCAAGAAGCACGCCCCGCACGTCGAACTGGTGCTGGCCGATCCGCAGGGTTCGATCCTGGCCGAGTACATCGAGACCGGCAAGATGACCCAGAAGGGTTCGTGGCTGGTGGAAGGCATCGGCGAGGATTTCATTCCGTCCATCTGCGATTTCTCCCTGACCCGCCGCGCCTACAGCATCTCCGACGCCGAGTCGTTCTCGGTGGCGCGTCAGCTGCTGCAGAAAGAAGGAGTGCTGGCCGGCTCATCGACCGGAACGCTGTTGGCCGCGGCGCTGCGTTACTGCCGCGAGCAGACCGCACCCAAGCGGGTCGTCACGATCGGTGCCGACACCGGCGCGCGCTATCTCTCGAAGCTGTACAACGATTTCTGGATGGAGGATCAGGGCTTCACTCACCGCGAGCGGTTCGGCGACCTGCGCGATCTCATCGGTCGTCCGCACGGCGAGCGCGCGACGATCACCGTAGGGCCGGACGATGCGCTCACCACCGCGCACAACCGGCTGCGCAACGCGGGTTTCTCGCAGCTGCCGGTCATGGAGAACGATACGCTCATCGGCGTGGTCACCGAGGACGATATCCTGCGCTTCGCCTTCGGCCGGCCCGAATGCTTCAACGAGCCGGTGCGTCACGCCATGACCAAGGCGTTCCTGAAGGTGGACAAGGGGACCTCCGTCAACAACCTGGTGGCGATGCTGGAAGTGCGATCCTCGGCCGCGGTCATGGACGGCGAGAAATTTCTCGGGCTGGTGACGCGTTCGGACGTACTGAATTATCTGCGGCGGCAGATGAAGAGCTAGAAACGCTACTCGTCACTCCCGCGCAGGCGGGAGTCCATTCCGGCGGCCTAAGAGGTGGCGCTCGACGGAGGGTGTGCGGTTCCGGTGAGGCGGGCTCGTTTTGGGACCGCCCGTGAATACATCCCTGTAGGGCTGCCGCAAAAACATCCCTGTTTTTGCGGCTCCCGAAACGAGCCCGCCTCACCGGAACCGCAGAGATTTCTGGTGTAGCAGCGCTCGGCGAGCGCGCATCCGAAGAGACAGAGAAGTCGGTGTGCTCTTTCGTGCGTCGTTCCGGGCCAGGCCACGAATTTTCAGGATGAGAGGAGGAACAGGATGTTCCGAGTGAGCAAGCCTACAGGGATGTATTCACGCGCGGTCCTGGAAATTCGTGGCCTGGCCCGGAACGACGCCTGGCACGATGCTGCTCATGACCACACCACATACGCTGGCCCAGAAGAGTGTCTGGTATGACGTTTCTTATAGTCGCAATGCGCATGCTGTTTCGGAAAATTGCGTGTGCCCCATCGAATGGTGTCTGGCACGATGTCCAGCCTGAATCTCCTGGTTGAAGCTGTCAGCCGGAAAAGCCCGATACACGCTTGACAGCACTCACGTTCACATCAACTCTCCGTTACATCAGTTGCCGCAGTTATCTCATCATGACCTCATCGAACCGTCGCCTGCATTTCTCCACTCGCTGCATCCATGCCGGGCAGCAGCCCGATCCTTCGACCGGCGCGGTCATGCCGCCGATCTACACCACCTCGACCTATGCGCAGTCGAGCCCGGGAGTTCACAAGGGCTATGACTATTCGCGTACCCGCAATCCGACCCGCACCGCGTGGGAGCAATGCATCGCCGATCTAGAGAGCGGCACTCATGGCTTCGCCTTCGCCTCGGGCATGGCGGCGACTGCGACGGTGATCGAGCTGCTGGATGCCGGCAGTCACATCGTCGCGATGGACGATCTGTACGGCGGCACGTTCCGTCTGTTCGAGCGCGTGCGCCGCCGCAGCGCGAATCTCGACATCACGTTCGCCGATCTTTCCCGGCCGGAAGCACTGGCCGCCGCGGTTCGGCCGGAGACCCGGCTGATCTGGATCGAGACGCCGACCAATCCGACGCTGCGCCTGGTCGATATCGCGCAGGTCGCCGAGTTCGCACGCAAGCGCGGCATCCTCACCGTGGTCGACAACACGTTCGCGAGCCCGTGGGTGCAGCGCCCGCTGGAGCTCGGTGCCGATATCGTCGTGCATTCGGCGACCAAGTATCTGAACGGCCATTCCGACATGGTCGGCGGCGTGGCGGTGACGGCGAATGCGGAGCTGGCGGAGAAAATCGGTTTCCTGCAGAACGCGGTCGGCGCCATCAGCGGGCCGTTCGACAGTTTCCTGGCGCTGCGCGGCCTGAAGACATTGGCGCTGCGCATGCGGCAGGCGAGCGAGAGTTCGCTGCAGATCGCCGGCTGGCTGGAGCGGCAGCGGCAGGTCGAACGCGTGCTGTATCCAGGCCTGCCGAGCCACCCGCAGCACGAGCTGGCGAAGCGCCAGATGAAGAACGGCTACAGCGGCATCGTCACCTTCTTCGTCAAGGGCGGCCTGGACGGCGCGCGCAGTTTCCTGGAGCGGCTGCGGATCTTCACCATCGCCGAAAGTCTCGGCGGTGTCGAAAGCCTGGTCGATCACCCCGGCCTGATGACGCATGCCTCGATCCCGGCGGACAAGCGCCAGGCGCTGGGCATCGACGATTCGCTGATCCGGCTGTCGGTGGGCATCGAGGACGTGGAGGATCTGATCGCGGATCTGCAGCAGGCGCTGCAGTAAGGAGATGGCCGGGGCCGGTTTGCCTCCGGTCCCGGGTTTCGCGATGATCTGCCGGCCGCGCGGGCATACCAACAAGAGCCGTGCGGCGCGCACCTCGTCCAGCTTCGGGTGTCGCAATTCGCAAGGCGCCAGATACAGGGAGAATCGCGATGGCCATTCAACCCGCGCAGCCGCAGTCCATCGGCGCTGTGCTCGATACCGGATTCCAGCTCTACAAGTCCTCGGTCGGCGTGGTCTGGCCGTTGTGCCTGCTGCTGATCGTCGCCGGCAGTCCGCCGACCATATACATCATGATCACGGGCGGCGTCGCCGCGGTAGCGCCGACCGACGTGATGGCGATGCTGGCTCCGATGATGCAGCCGGGCTACGCACTCGCGAACCTGCTGGGCCTGCTGCTGTCGATGTGGGTGTTCGGCGCCCTGTTTCTGAGGATGCAATCGATCGGTGCCGGCACCGGGCTGGGCAACGGTACGGCGTTGCGCGCTGCGGTCCCACGCGCGCCGTGGATGCTGGTCATGACACTGCTGCTCATCGTCGCCCTGATGGTCGGCTTCCTGCTGTTCGTCGTGCCGGGCCTGATCCTGTCGGTCAGTCTGATGCTGGGCTGGGCCGTGCTGATGCTCGAGCACAAGGGTCCGGTCGCCTCGCTCATGGCCAGTCACCGGCTGATATGGGGACACTGGTGGCGCGCGGCGGCCATCCTGACCGTGGGATTCATCGTGCTGTTCGTCATCTATCTGGCCGTCGGCACGGTGGTCGGCGCGATGCTGCCGCTGCTGGTGGGCAGCATGGAGGACATGGTTCTTTACACCGTGATCAGTGTCTTTGCGGTCAGCATCGTGGTCAACCTGCTGGTGACGCCGTTCTACGTGGCGCTGATGCTGGCGGTGTATTGGGATCTCAAGCTGCGCAGGGAAGGTGGCGATCTGGCGGCTCGCGTGAGCGCGCTCGGTGCTGCGTAGTTCGTGAGAGTCGCCGTATTCATCGGACTGCTGCTGGCGGTGTCGGTCGCGAGCTCGGCAGAGCCCGAGCCGGCGGCAGGGATCCCGCAGTCCGCGGCCGCGCTGGTCGCCGAATGTAGCGAGAGCGCAGCTGACGACATCGTAGGTCTGAACGAGCTGGAGGCCGCTTGTCCAGGGTTGGAACACGCGCTGGTGCAGCTCGGTTATGCGCCGTTCGTTGCCGAAGCCCAGCTCGATCAGCTGAGCGTTCACGGTCTGGTGGACCTGCAGCGGCTGGCCGATCGCTACCGCCGGACGCCGGACGTGGCGGCGAACGAAATCCACGCGGGGACGCTCGGTCCCATTCTCGAATCGCTGCGTCAGGAACAGCGGGCCGAGCTTCCCGAAACCTGGTTGCAGCGCCTGAAGCAATGGCTGCGCAGCGTGTTCGATCGGCCGCAGCAGGCGTCGGATCCCTGGCTCGGCCGCTGGCTGCAGCAGCGGACGATTTCCGAGAAAGTCAGGGACGGCATCGTCTATGGGTTGATCGCTCTGGTCATCGTGCTCGCCATCGTTGTCGTGTTCAACGAAGCGCGAGCCGCGGGCTTGCTGCGACGTGGCGGCCGCCACGACTCGCGCGCGCCGGCCAGTGCAGCGAATCCGGAGCCTGCGCGCCTGAGTTTGGCCGATCTCGATTCGCTCACGCTCGAACAGCGGCCGTCGTTGCTGTTGCGATTGCTGGTGAGCGCTTTGGTGAAAGCCGGGCGACTGCGCGCGGACAAGAGCCTCACCCATCGGGAATTGATGCAGCGTGCGAATTTCGATGTGCCCGGGCAGCGCGAGGATTTTCAACGCGTGGCGGTGCTGGGTGAGCGTCTTCTTTACGGCACTGCACGGGTCGCGCCGGATGAAATAGAAACGGTCATCCAGGCCGGGCGTGCGCTCGAGGCGCAATTGGCGGCATCGCAGGTGGCGTCGTGAGGGACCGCTTGCTGACGTTTGCGCTTGCCGTCGGTGCGTTCGCAGCGTTCTACATGTTGCTGGCGCCGAAGCCGTCGCCGCCGCAGGAGAAGCCGACGCGGCCGATCACCACCGAGAGGGGACCGAACGGTTATCTCGGGATGATGAGCTGGCTCACCGCGGAAGGCGTCGAGCCGCTGTCGCTGCGTCAGCGCTATGGCCATCTCCCGGAGCTGACTGCAGCCGCGCCCACCGGCAACCTGCTCATCAGCACCGCGCCGCATATCTATCCGCTCCGCGATTCCGAAACGGGTCCGCTGCGCGACTGGATCTCCGCCGGCAACACATTGCTGGTCGTGGCCGGCCTGTCGGACACGCCCGACTGGTCCATGGGCGAAGGGGCCGATCCCGGGTTCATGCGGCACCTGCGAGCCATGACCGGTCTGGAGTTCGTAGTGGCACAGCCGGAGGCGGCGACTCCGAATGCCACGGGTGCGCACGATCAGCCGGGCGATGCGGGCTTCGAGCAGAAGGATTCGGAGGCCGCCGATCGGAACTCGGACGAGTCCGCTACCGACGCTCGCAGTACAAGCGAGCAGGACACCGACGACGGCCAGAGCCCGGATGCGCAGAACCGGGCGGCGTCCGACGAAAAGCCTGAAGTCGGGCCGCGGCAGTCGCGCGCGAGTTTCCAGAAGCTGGCGCAGCCGCTGCACTTCGAGCTGGTGCCCAACGGCGCGCATCCCTTGCTCGAAGGCGTGAAGACGGTCGCCGCGATTTCCGAGTATCCGAGCTCGCAATGGCGAGCCTCGTCCAGCACGGGCGATCTGGTGCTGGAGCTGGCGCAGGATCCGGCCAGCGGCGAGCCGATGCTCTGGCTGCTGCGTCATGGCAAGGGGCAGATCGTCGTCGGCGCCTACGGCAGTGTTTTCACCAACAAGCTGCTGGGCGAGAAGGACAACGCGCGCTTGCTGGCGAACATCGTGAAATGGTCGCGTGGCAAGGGCGGGCAAGTCATCATCGACGATGCCCATCAGGGGCTGGTCGCCTTCTACGATCCGCAGGCGTTCTTCGGCGACTGCCGCCTGCACCGGACGCTGTGGTGGCTG
>JBDHQY010000041.1:0-10271 GCA_039807315.1 Steroidobacter sp.
AACCATGGGCCGCGACATCCGCTTCGACCTGGGACGCGTCGACGGCTACAAGAACTTCTGCAACAAGCTCTGGAACGCCGCGCGCTACGTGTTGATGAACACCGAAGGCCAGGACAACGGCGGCGGCAACGAGCCATGCGAATACTCGATCGCTGACCGCTGGATCCGCTCGCGGCTGGGAGCCACCATCGAGGAAGTGACGCGGCAGTTCGCCGAGTACCGCTTCGATCTGGCGGCACAGGCCCTGTACGAGTTCGCCTGGTACGAGTACTGCGACTGGTATCTGGAGCTGTCGAAGCCGACACTGCAATCGGATGCATCATCGGCGGCACAGAAGCGCGGCACGCGCCGGACGCTGCTCGAGGTGCTGGAAGCGTACCTGCGCCTGCTGCATCCGCTGATGCCCTTCCTCACCGAGGAGATCTGGCAGAGCGTCGCGCCGCTGGCCGGCAAGCAGGGCGCGACGATCATGCTGCAATCCTATCCCGTTCGCCGCGCCTTTGCGGCCGACCAGGAAGCCGAACGCGCGATCGCGCCGATCAAGGCGACGATTCTCGGCGTGCGCCAGATCCGCGGCCAATTGGACGTGGCGCGTTCGCGGCAGATTCCGATCTTCGTCAAAGCGCCCGCGCCGGATGGCTGGCGCCTGATCGAAGGCAACAGCGCCTTGATCCGGTTCCTCGCCAACGTCTCGGACATCCAGCGGGTCGAAGACGAGAGCACGCTGCCGCCCACGGCCATGCAGCTGATCGAGGGCCATGCCGTCCACGCGCCGCTCGCCAGCCTCATCGACGACCCGGATGCGGAGCTGCACCGTCTGGCCAAGCGCAAGGCCAAGACCCAGGCGGAGATCGGCCGCTGCGAGGCCAAGCTCGGCAATCGGAATTTCATCGCCAATGCGCCGCCGTCCGTGGTCGAGCAGGAGCGTGCACGCATCACGGATTTCCGGCACGAGATCGCCCAGATCGAGGAGCAGGAACGGCGGGTGGCGCAACTGAAGGGCTAGGAAAGGCCTGATCTACTCTTTGCCGGTCATTCCCGCGTAGCCGGTCCTCGCTCAGGCGGGACACCAGATGGACTGCCGCCTGCGCGGGAGCGACAAGTGGATCCGGAGCGAGTGCCTGCGGCAAGCGGCCGTACTGCCGGGAAAGCCGCGACTTGCGCCCTTGCGTTTCCCGCTCATACCGTGACACTAGCCGCTGGCATCGCTACCGAAGCATCGTGGTCATGGATTCATCGGTCCCCACGCTCATCACCCAGGCCGATCCGGTCGAGCTGATCGGCGCCACCCTGGCGCAGCTCAACCGGATCATTCTCGGCAAGGAACGCCAGCTGCGTTTATGCCTCGCGTGCCTGCTGGCGCGCGGCCACCTGCTGATCGAGGACATTCCGGGCGTGGGCAAGACCACGCTGGCGCATGCGCTCGCCGAGACGCTGGGATTGAACTACCAGCGCATCCAGTTCACCAGCGATCTGCTGCCGGCCGACATCATCGGCGTCTCCGTGTTCGAGCGTGAGACCAGCCAGTTCCGCTTCCACAAGGGTCCGATCTTCGCGCAGCTGGTGCTCGCCGACGAAGTCAATCGCGCCACGCCCAAAGCACAGAGCGCGCTGCTGGAGGCCATGGAGGAGCATCAGGTCACGGCAGATGGCGAGACCTACCCGATGGCCGCGCCGTTCTTCGTGATCGCCACCCAGAATCCGGTCTACCAGATCGGTACCTTTCCGCTGCCCGAATCGCAGCTCGATCGCTTCCTGATGCGCATCGAGCTGGGCTATCCCGACGCAGCGCTGGAGCGCGAGCTGCTCATCGGGCAGGACCGACGTGACCTGCTCGCGACGTTGGCGCCGACGCTGTCGCCGCAACAGTTGCTGCTGATGCAAACCATGGTGCCCGGTGTCCATGTGTCCGATGCCCTGCTCGACTACGTGCAGGCCATCGTTCGCCATACGCGCGAGTCGCCGCACTTCGAAGCAGGGCTGTCGCCGCGCGCAGCGATTTCATTGCTGCGCGCAGCCCAGGCATGGGCGCTGATTCACGGCCATTCGGGCGTGCTGCCCGAGGATGTGCAGGCGGTGGTTCCCGGAGTGGTCGGCCATCGCCTGCGGCTGCGCGACGGCATTGCTGGCGAATCGGTTAGCGAGATCGGCGACAGAGTGGTGAAGGCCGTGGCGGTGCCGTGAGCTCGCAGGCGATTTCTCCATGAGCGGCAGGACCAGGACCGGCCTGCGCCGGATGTCGTTTACCGGTCGATAGCCGGGGCAATCCGATGCCTGGCCGCCTCATCGCCCAACTTCGCCGCAGGACTCGCGCCTGGGCGCGACGGCGCCATGGCATCGATACCGATCCCGTCACTCTGTCCGGACGGCGCATCTACATCCTGCCGACGGCGCTCGGCACCGCGTTCGCGCTGATGGTGTTCGCGATGTTCCTCGGCGCGATGAACTACGCCAACAACCTTGCACTCGGGCTCACCTTCACGCTCGGTGCGCTCGGGCTCACCGCCATGCACTACTGCCACCGGAACCTGGCGGGTCTGGTCGTGGCATCGGCTGCATGCGAGCCGGTGTTCGCCGGCGAGCTGGCGCGATTTCGCATCGCGCTGCAGAACATCGCGCCGCTGCCACGGCACGAGCTCACCATCGGCAACGATTTCGGAACTGCCGAACCGGTGCGCATCGATCCGGCGGGCCGGGCCGTTCTGCAGGTTGCGCTGCCGACGCAGCGTCGCGGCCTGCTGCCTCTGGATCATTTCGAGATCGCGACGCGGCATCCGTTCGGACTGTTCAGGGCCTGGGTCTATCTGCGCATGGATCTGAACTGCATCGTCTACCCTCGCCCGACACCGCGCGGCCTGGTGCCCCCGCCAATGGAAACCGATACCGGCGGCGCGCAGGACTCCACGCGGGGCGATGAGGACTTCGCCGGGCTGCGCAGTTTTCATCCAGGCGATTCGCCGAGTCGCATCGCCTGGAAAGCCTATGCGCGCGAACAGGGATTGCAGGTCAAGCTGTACGCCGGCACAGCGGTCACCTCGCATCTGTTCGACTGGGAGTCCCTGCCCTCGCTGGGCACCGAGGCCCGCCTGTCGCAGCTGTGTCGATGGATCGAAGATGCCCATGCCGGCGGCCATGCCTTCGGTCTGAAACTGCCTGGCGTGCGGATCGCGCCGAACATCGGCCCGGCGCATCGCCAGCGGTGCCTGACCGCGCTGGCGCTGTTCGATGCCGACGAGGCGCGAGCGTGAGCGGCGCAAGCGCAGCTTCGCCCCGTTTCGGCCAGCAATTGTTCTGGGCGACGGGTGGATTTGCACTGGCCGCCTTGCCGCACGTACCCGATCTGCACCGCTGGATCGTGGCGCTGGCCGCCGCAGGCATCGCCTCGCGTCTGACGATCGAACTGCGCGGCTGGCAGTTGCCGCCGAGGCTGCTGCGCATCGCCATCGCGTTCGCCGCGATGCTGGGTGTGCTGAGCACTTATCGAACGCTGAACGGGCTGGAGGCCGGCACCGCGTTCCTGGTCATCATGGGCGCGATGAAGCTGCTCGAAACACGCACCACGCGCGACCTGACAGTGCTGATCTTCGTCTCGTACTTCCTGTTGTTCGCCGGCTTTCTGTACAACCAGTCGCTGGTGCGGCTGCCGTGGATGCTGGCAACCGCCTGGCTGCTCACCGTCACGTTGATGCGCACGCACCAAACCGCACCGATGGCGATACGCGAAGCCATGAGCCTGACGGGCCGCATGTTGCTGCAGGCGCTGCCGCTGGCGATCGCGCTGTTTCTGTTCTTTCCGCGCCTGCCCGGACAATTCTGGGCCGTACCGGCGCGCACCGGCGCTACCAGCGGGCTCAGCGAGGAGATGTCGCCGGGCGACGTGTCGGAGATGAGTCTTTCGGCCGCGACCGCATTTCGCGTGAAGTTCGAAGAAGCGCTGCCGCCCCCCAGGGAACGCTATTGGCGCGGTCCGGTACTGCACGACTTCGATGGCCGCACCTGGCGGCGGCCGCGGATGTTCTATCCCGAGCAGGCCCTGCAGGCCAGCGGCTTCGCCTATCGCTACAAGATCACCGTCGAGCCGCACAATCGCCGCTGGATTTTCGGGCTGGACGCAGTGACCCAATGGCCGCGCGAGCTGGCGGTACGCACTTTCGATCAGCAGTTGCTGGCGCAGGCGCCGATTGCCGCACCGAGCACTTTCACGCTGCAGTCGAACACCAGGTACGCGTTTTCCGGCGAGCTTGCCACCACCACCAGGAAGATCGACACGCAAACGACGGACCGCAATCCGCGCTCCAGGCAGCTGGCGCTCGACTTGCTCGCACAAAGCGGCGATCCGGAAAGCTTCGTGCAGGCGGTGCTGAACAAATTCCGCAACGAGGAATATTTCTACACGCTCGAGCCGCCGCGGCTCGAAGCCGATTCGGTGGACGATTTCCTGTTCAACACGCGACGCGGCTTCTGCGAGCACTTCGCCTCGGCCTTCACCTTCCTGGCGCGTGCCGCGGGAATTCCGGCCCGTGTGGTGACGGGCTACCAGGGCGGCGAATTCAATCCAATGGGCGGATACCTGATCGTGCGCCAGGCCGACGCGCATGCCTGGTCGGAAGTCTGGATCGACGGCAAAGGCTGGGTCCGCGTCGATCCCACGGCCGCGGTTGCGCCGGAACGCATCGAGCGTGGCATGGAAGCGGCGCTGTCCGAAGACGAGCCGGTCCCAGGCCGCCTGCTCAACCGCTTCGACGCGCTGGTGCAGATCCGCCTGGCCTGGGACGCGCTCAATACGTTCTGGAACGACACCGTGGTGGAGTTCGGCGCCGAGCACCAGCGCTCGCTGCTGCAGCGACTGGGTATCGACGATGCCGATTGGGAAGCGCTCGGCCTGGGACTGGTGGCGACGTTCGGCGGCTTCTTCATCGCCTTGTCGGCATGGCTGGCATGGCAGTTCCGGCCGCGCAATCGGGACCCCGTCGCCCGGGTATATGCGCAGCTGTGCCGGCGCCTCGCCGGCATCGACCTGGGACGCCTGCCGTATGAAGGGCCGCAGGACTATCTCACGCGTGTGGCGACGGCCCGTCCGGCGCTCGCTCGCGAACTGGCCGAAGTGCGGGCCTTGTACATCAGCCTGCGTTACGGACCGGAACCGCTGGGGTCGCAGCTCAGTCGTCTCAAATTTCTGGTGAGCCGGTTGAAAGTGTGAGGAATGGGCGCACTGAGACCACACGTGCGGACATGTCGCGCAGGTTGTCGCATCGCTGGCTACAGTTATTTGCTGAGAGCAAGAGCAGCTTCGCTAAGCAGCGTGCAACCTGGATGGGGATGCGAAAGAGTAGCTTCGATAAGCAGTGTGCGGTTCCGGTAGGGGTGGCTCGTTTCGGGACCGCCCGTGAATACGTCCCTGTAGGGCTGCCGCAAAAACATCCCTGTTTTTGAGGCTCTCGAAACGAGCCACCCCTACCGGAACCGCAGAAACTTCTGGTGTCGTGGCGCTCGGAGAGCGTGCATCCGTAAGAGAAAGGAAGTCGGCGCTCTCTTTCAGGCGTCGTTCCGGGCGGAGCCCCACATTTTCAGGATGAGAGGAGGAACAGGACGTTCCGAGTGAGCAAGCCTACAGGGACGTATTCACGCGCGGTCCTGGAAATGTGGGGCTCCGCCCGGAACGGCGCCGGGCACCAGCCTCCGAACGACCGCCTCTGAAACGACGACGTTGAACCACAAATTGAACTCATATTGACGAGACCCGGGTGCTCCCATTCCTCTTCATTCTTATCGCCTTCCTCGCCGCCGCCTTCTGGCTGATCGGTGTGCCCATTCTCGCTGGTCGGCGGCGCGTGGCGTTGGGTCGCAAGCCGCTGCCGCCGCAATGGCTGCAGTGGCTGGAGCAGGATGTTCCTTGCTATCGCCGGTTGCCGGCGCAGTTGCGCGAGCGGCTGCATTCGTTGATCCAGATCTTCGTGCAGCAGAAGACGTTCGTCGGCTGCAATGGGCTCACGGTGACGGATCGGATGCGCGTGGTGGTCGCGGCGAACGCCTGCCTGTTGCTGTTGAATCGTCCGGGCGTGCCGCGCAAGCATTTGTACGATGATCTGTATTCGATCCTCATCTATCCGACGGCTTTCATCGTTCCCGAGTCGCATCGCAATCCGCACGGGCTGGTGACCGAAGGCCATCGCGTTCTGTCCGGCCAGGCCTGGGACTCGCGCCGCATCATTCTTTCCTGGGAGGACATCGAGCAGTCGCACGCCACCGGCCACAACGTGGTGCTGCACGAGTTCGCGCACTACCTGGACATGGAAGACGAGACCATGGACGGGGCGCCGGGACTCGGCAGCAAGGCGGCGTACGAGCAATGGTCGAGGATCTTCTGGGAAGAGTACGACCGGCTGCGCGACAGTGTCCGCGCCGGGCTGCCGACGCTGATCGATCCCTACGGGGCGACGGCGCCGGCGGAGTTCTTCGCGGTGGTCACCGAAGTGTTCTTCGGCCAGCCGCAGGAACTGGAAGCCCAGCACGCCGGCCTGTATCAGCAGCTGCGCAAATACTATCGCCTCGATCCGGCGCGGTGGGATGTTCGGAGCTAGCCTGGCTATCCGTCACTCCGGCGAATGCGAGAGTCCATCTCCCCCGGCGGAATGGCTTCCCGCATTCGCGGGAGTGGCCGAAATTTCATCGAGCCCTCTTGTCGCGCGCTCGCTGCGGGCGGCGACGATCAGCAGCGCGCCGCCGCCGATGAAGAGCACGACGATGGAAAGAATCGCCGTACGCGAATTGCCGGTGAGCAGCGCCGTGGTCCCCATCAGGAACGGCCCGAGCACGGCGGCGAACTTGCTCATCATGTTGTAGAAGCCGTAGAACTCGCCGGCCTTGTCGCCGGGAATGAGCCGGCCGTAGTAGGAACGGCTCAGGCTCTGGATGCCGCCCTGCACACAGCCGGTGGCCGCCGCCATGATGAAGAACTCGGTCGCGCTGCCGAGCACGGTGGCGTAGAACGTCACCGCGGTATAGACGGCGATGCAGATGAAGATGCCCACTACCGGGCTCAAGCGCTGGCCGATCCAACCGAACAGCAGCGCCGCCGGAAAACCGATGAACTGCACCAGCAGGATGGCCTGGATCAGGCTCGAGGTTTCCAGTCCGATGGCCAGGCCGTAGTCCACCGCCATCTTCTGGATGGTGTTGACGCCGTCGATGTACATCCAATACGCCAGCAGAAAGAACACCACGGGGCGATACCTGCGCACTTCGCCCACTGTCTTCTTGAGCTCTGCGAAGCTGTCGCGCAGCGTGGTCTTGGGACGCACGTGCCGATCCGCACCGCGTTCGCGCACGAACAGGAAGATGGGAATCGAGAACAACGCCCACCACACGGCCACCGTCACGAAGGACGCCTTCACCGCCGCCGAGGCGTCGGCCAGCCCGAACAGCTGCGGCTTCAAGGTCATGAGCACGTTGACCGCCAGCAGGGTGCCGCCGCCCAGGTAGCCGATGGCGTATCCCAGTCCCGATATCGTGTCGAGCCGCTCGCGCGGCGCCACGTCGATCAGCAGCGAGTCATAGAAAATGATGCCGCCCCAGAAACCGAGCGATCCCAGCGCGAACAGCACCGCTGCCCACTGCCACTGTCCCTTGCCCACCAGACACAGGGCGGCCGTGGCGACCACACCGAGCAGCGTGAACGCCAGCAGGAAACGCAGCCGCGAACCGCCTCTGTCGCCCGCCGCACCGAGCAGCGGCGCCATGACGGCCAGCACGAAGCTCGCGGCGCCGTTGGTGTACGCCAGCCAGACCGTGCTCTCGGTCGCCGTGCCGGTGCTCCAGTACTGTTTGAAGAACACCGGAAAGAACACCACCATCACGGTGGTGGCGAACGCCGAATTGGCCCAGTCGTACAGCGCCCAGGACGCGACCTGCCGATTCCACAACGCTGCCTTCATGTGCGCTCCACGCAGTCGGACCGGGAAGAGCCGCGCGGCAGGGCTCCCCTACTCTCTCTTCATCATCAGGCCGCCGCGGCCAGGTGCTCGCGCGTTTCGCGGAACAGCAGATCCGGCCAGCGCTCCAGCGTCAACTGGAGATTCACCCGCGTGGGCGCCAGATAAACCAATGCGCCCGAATGGTCCACCGCGAGATTCTCGTAGGCCTTGACGCGAAACTCCTCCAGCTTCTTGGCGTCGTTGCCATAGACCCAGCGGGTAGTGAACACGTTCACGCTGTCGAAGGTGGCCTGCACGCCGTATTCGTCCTGCAGGCGGAACGCCACCACGTCGAACTGCAACTGGCCGACCGCGCCCAGGATCAGATCGTTGTTGCGCAGCGGACGGAACACCTGGGTCGCGCCCTCCTCGCACAATTGATCGAGCCCTTTCTGCAACGCCTTCATGCGCAGCGGATCGCGCAGCACCACGCGACGGAACATTTCCGGCGCGAAGTTCGGGATGCCGGTGAAGGTCAGTGGCTCGCCTTCCGTGAAGGTGTCGCCGATATTGATCGTGCCGTGATTGTGCAGGCCGAGGATGTCGCCCGCGAACGCCTCGTCGGTATGCTGGCGGTCGGCGGCTAGGAACGTCAACGCGTCGCTGACGCGCATTTCCTTCGCCAGACGCACGTGATACAGGCGCATCCCCTTCGCATAGCGGCCGGAACAGATGCGCATGAAGGCGATGCGGTCGCGGTGTCCCGGATCCATGTTGGCCTGGATCTTGAACACGAAGCCGGTGAGCTTTTCTTCCTCGGCCTCGACGGTGCGGGTGGTCGTGGCGCGCGGCTGCGGCTCGGGCGCATTCGCCACGAACGCCGCCAGCAATTCGGTGACGCCGAAGTTGTTGATGGCCGAACCGAACAGCACCGGTGTCTGACGTCCCGCGAGATATTCGCTGCGCGAGAACTGCGGGGCCGCGCCCCGCACCAGCTCGATCTCGTCGCGGAACGCCTGCGCCCGCGCGCCGAGGAATTCGTCGGCCTCGGCGCTGGCCAGCCCGTCGATGGTGGTATTGCTGCCGGCACGGCCCTTCTCCGCGGACTGGTAGATGTAGATGCGATCTTCCAGCAGGTGATAGATGCCGCGCAGCTCGCGTCCCATGCCGATGGGCCAGGTGATGGGCGCGCAGGAGATCTTCAGGATCTTCTCGATCTCGTCCAGCAGCTCCATCGGCTCGCGCCCTTCGCGGTCGAGCTTGTTGATGAAGGTCATGATGGGCGTGTCGCGCAGCCGGCAGACTTCCATCAGCTTGATGGTGCGGTTCTCCACGCCCTTGGCGCAGTCGATCACCATCAGCGCCGAGTCCACCGCGGTCAGGGTGCGATAAGTGTCCTCGGAGAAGTCCTCGTGGCCGGGCGTGTCCAGCAGATTCACCATGTGCCCGTCGTACGGGAACTGCATGACCGAGGACGTCACGGAAATGCCGCGCTGCTGTTCCAGCGCCATCCAGTCGGAAGTGGCGTGACGCGCCGCCTTGCGGCCCTTCACCGTGCCGGCCAGCTGGATCGCACCGCCGAACAGCAGCAGCTTCTCGGTCAGCGTGGTCTTGCCGGCGTCGGGGTGCGAAATGATGGCAAAAGTCCTTCTTTTCCTTATTTCTCCGGCGCTTGCGTCATCCGTCATAGCCACTGAATCACCACGGGAAACCATTGGGACACGAATCCAAGGAGATCGCTCCGGCACGCCCCGAAGCGGCAAAACTCGAAATCTTCTGTTTAAGACGCAGCCGGCTGCTCTGGGGCCGCCCGGCCTGCAATGACCGCAAGGGCAGCGCACGGCACCTGCCGCCGTTTGGGAGGCGGATCATATCAAACCGCCCTTCCCCAAGCCGCTGCAGCAAACGGACTCGGACGGCCCGCCGATTTGCCCCAGGCAGTGCTATCGGCCTTCCGCAGGCAACGGTGGGCGGCGCTATCGCCCGCCGGAAAACTGCCCCGCCATCGCGACGATGCGCTTGAACTCGGGATTCTCCTGAAGCGCCGCGAAGAGCGGATCCGCGAGCGCCTGCCGCGCCAGGTTCGGGTGCAGGCGGATAGCCTCGCGCAGCGGCACGAGCGCCTGCAGCGGCCGGTCGGCCTGCGCATAGCGTTGCGCCAGGGCGTAGTGAAAGACGTCGCTGTTCGGCTGGATCTCCAGCGCCTTCTTCTGTGCCTCGATGGCTTGCTCGAATTTGCCGGCCTTGGCGAGCTCGGCGGACTGCTCGGTGAGCCGGCGCGGAGTTCCCAGATTGATGTTCAGCAGCCGGCGCAGTTCCTTGAACGGATCGACGGCGTCGTCGACCCTGAGATCCACG
>JBDHQY010000042.1:0-10139 GCA_039807315.1 Steroidobacter sp.
TGAAACGCCTGCCGCGGTCCGCGGCGCTGACTTCGGCGGTGACTCGTTCGAGCGCCGTACCGTCATTGGCGCGCTCGCGGACCAGCACGGCACTGTAAGTCTTGCCATCCTGCTGCCAGGAGAATTCCGCCTGCGACGTCTGGAGCGATTGCTCGGCGATCTGTTCGAGGCGCTGTGCCAGCGCCGCCTTCTCGGCTTCGGACATGGCGACGGTCAACGGAATCTCGATGACGTTTTCTGTCACCAGCTCCGCCGCGTACGACCGCGGTTTCTCGGTGAGAGGCTGCGCAGTCTGCTCAGCGAGCACATCTTGCTGCGCTGGAGTCGCTTCGGCGACTTCGAGCACGATCCGGGGTGGTTCCGCGCTCTGTTCCGACGCGACCGCCGGCTTCATCGGCGGCAGATCGACGCCTTCTCGATGATCGGCCTCGGGCGCCCGCAGCCATACCAGCTTCAAGGTTGGCTCGTCGCCCGCATCGATGCCGCCCTGGCCACCGTCCAACAAAAAGAGCAACAACAGGCCACCGTGCAGCGCGGCGGTTATGACTCCCCCGCACACTTTGCGAAAGATCCGCGGATTGCAGCGGCCCAACAGCTCCACGGCGCGTCCCCCTGAAGTCGTCGAGAATAAACCCGGCGGAGATCAAAGGCGACGGTGTTTCCACGCCGGTTCGACCATTTTCAAGTCAACGGGCTGCGTTGCGCATATTTCCGCAAGCTCGATATCCAGAGAGCCGCCCAGCCTTGGCCTGCATCGCGGGCGACTCGAAACCTCGGACCAACGCGGCGCTGCGGGCGAATGCGCAGCAAGAAGATGCGACATGTCGGCTGCGGCAAAACTCGATCGTCCTTGGAGCGAGCGCCTCACTCGGTCATCGGGAGCCCGACATGTCAGCCAATACCGTTCGTCTGCATCGCGTTCTGCGTGCAACACCGGAACGTGTCTACCGAGCCTTCATCGACGCCGACGCTCTGGCCAAGTGGCTGCCGCCCAATGGCTTCACCGGCAAGGTCCATCACATGGATGCCCGGGTGGGCGGGGGCTACAGGATGTCCTTCACCAACTTCACCACCGGCTCCTCGCACTCGTTCGGCGGCGAATTCCTGGAGCTGGTTCCCGGCCAGAGGATTCGCTACACCGACCGCTTCGACGATTCGAACCTGCCGGGCGAGCTGCAGACCACCATCGCCATCACACCGGTTTCCTGCGGCGTGGAGCTGAATATCACCCAGGAGGGCCACGAAATCATTCCGCTGGAAGCCTGCTATCTCGGCTGGCAGGAGTCGCTGACCCTGCTGGCCAAGCTGGTCGAGGCGGCGATTCCGGACCAGCCCTGAAGACCCGCAGCACGGTCGGCGGCGCCGAAGACTGCGACTTCAGCGCGCGAACTGCCCGGGCAGGTTTTCGGCCCTTCGGGCTACTCGTTCTCCGGTCATGAAGCGCTGCCAGTTCTCGGCTTGAGCAGCAGTCGACGCCGCCTCGTGTTCCGCGCAATCGATACGTAGATGCTGATCGCCAAACGGCGCATCGACGAATGCGCAGTGGTGCGGGCCGGCATCGTCGGGGTACGCGCCAGGCCTAAAATAACGACAGGTCACGCACATGCGCTGGGCAGGTATGTCGCCGCTCTCCTGCAGCGAACGAATGATTCTGATCAGCGAGCGCAGGAATGCCGTCTTCTCGTCGGACTCCAGCACGTCGACGGCGCGCGTCAGAAAATCCGGCCATGCGGCAGCACGATCTGCCAGCGCCTTGCCTGCTGGCGTGATCCGCAGCCCGATCGAGCGTCGATCCGTCCCGGGTTCCTTCAGCACCAGACCCTTGGCCACCAGCGAGCTGACCGTGTCGCTCGCGGTGGGCGCGGAAACGCCCATGAGCTGCGCGAGGGCAGCCAGGCGTATGCCATCCGGCAGCCCACACAACAGTCCAAGCACCTGAACCTGGGTGGGCGTCACGCCCGCCGGCGCGGCTCCCTTCCAGGCCCGACTCCTTAAAACGAGCGCGATCTTGCCCAGGCCGGCGGTCACCCGCCGGGCGATGGGTTCGCTGATAGTGTCGAAAATGGCCGCCATGCTCAGGATTCCTGCGGAGCGTCTCTTGACTGTCCCGTGCCCGGCCAGATAATTAGCACTCCTAATTGTTATTGTCGACCCGTTCTCCGGCCATCCAGACCGGCGGAGCCAAGGAATTCCACCCATGACCCAGTTGCTGCCGGCGCCCGAGTGGGAGATCAGTCAGTGGTTCAACAGCAATACCCCGCTCGGCGTGCAAGCGCTGCGCGGCCGGGTCGTGGTCGCCGCTGCCTTTCAAATGCTTTGCCCTGGCTGCGTGGCGCAGACGATCCCGCAATTGCGCGAAGTGCATGACTTGTTTCCGGCAACCGAGGTCGCGGTGATCGGCTTGCATACGGTCTTCGAACATCACACGGCAATGGGCCCCGCCGCGCTCGAGGCGTTCCTGCATGAATACAGGATTGCGTTCCCGGTCGGCGTGGATCGCCCCGCGGCTAACGGCGACCCGATTCCCACCACCATGCGACGCTACGCCATGCAGGGCACGCCGACGCTGATCCTCATCGATCGCGAAGGCCGGTTGCGCCGGCAGACCTTCGGTCACATTCCGCACCTGCAACTGGGTGCCGAAATCATGGCGTTGATGCGCGAGACCAGCGGTACCGCCGTCTCGAATGCACGGATGGGCGACGATGGCTCTTCCGTGATGGCTGGTTCGCGCGATCCGCAGGCATGCAAGGTGTAATTGAGGAACGCTTGACCTGCCCGTTCTCACGCAGGCCCGTCTCCGACTTGATCGGAGATGGGGATGCATCCGAATCGGCAGGATGGACTCCCACCTCCGCGTGAGCGGATGCCGTGCGGGAGTGACGAGCGAAACTCGAACGCCTAATTCTGCCCCGGTTTCAGCGCCGACCCAGATGGGCTACTGACTGAGCGCAGCGATCCCGGCCTTGGCCGCGACCTCGTCCTGCGACCCGGTGCCGCCGGAGCAGCCGATGGCGCCAATTATTCTTCCGCCATCCATCAATGGCACGCCGCCACGCGAAGCAACCACCCCGTTCAACGACAGCAGATAATTGTTGCCCGCTTGAATGCCGGCCTCGAATGCCTTCGTCTCACGGCGGAACTGTGCGGAAGCACGCGCTTTGTCAACCGAGATGGTGACAGACGCGAGCTGCGCGCCATCCATGCGCTTCAATGCAACCAGGTTGGCGCCAGAATCCACGACGGCACAGACCAATTTCCAGGAGCGCTTGTGCGCCTCGGCAAGCGCGAGATCCAGGACCTTCTCCGCCCGCTCCAGACCGATCGGCGCTCCGTACGGAATGTCGTTGGGCATTTTTTCAGGAACGTTGTCGAGCGGGTTCGGCGCCTGTGCCTGGCTCGCGGCAGCACATACGCACAGCACACCAGTCAGCAGCACTTTGTCGATGGACGAAAGAATTTTCACGTTGCATTTCCCCTTCAAGAACCGCGACGTACCTTAATGTATGGGGGTCGCAATTGCCACGGATCGGACCTGGCAGCACGAGAGTGGCGTGCCGCTGTCAAACCGCGACAATCCTGTGTCAGCCGGTCGCGCAGCGAATCGCCGCTGGAACACGGCCTCTCTCCATCGAGACGACATGCCGGTGGCATTGGCACGTAAAAGCGAAGTGCCGTGCCGTGGATACGCGCTCACGGCACGCCCGGAACCCAACAACCTCCATCCAAGAGGCACGAGAGCGCGCTCGGCGCCTGCGCGCCGTACCACGGCATCGGTAACGAAGCGAGCCCAATCTGCAATCACGCTGCCGAAAGCCGCAGACGATGCTCGGATCCAGCGCATCTGGTTGCACCGCAGGAGCGGGGCAGCTATCGTCGATTCCCGCCGCGCCCGAGCGGTATCGAACTCGAATTTCCACCCGCTCGATTGCCGCGCGCCGCCCTCACCCGATTGAGTCTTCGACCATGCTGCCCGTGAATCCCGCCATTGCCGCCACCTCCCGCCCGCCCGTCATGGAGGCGCGGAGCTGGATGGAGGGCGTTACGTTTCCGCCCGAGCGCCCGCTGATCAACGTCAGCCAGGCCGCCCCCGTCGAACCGCCGCCCGAGCCGCTGCGCCGAGTCATGGCCGACGCCGCGCTGAACCAGCCCGACGCCCATCTCTACTGTCCCGTACTCGGCCGGGACGAGCTGCGCGAGGCCGTGGCCCGCGAGTGGTCGATCGCCTACGGCGGCAAGATTCTTCCCGAAGAGGTCGGGATCAGCCAGGGTTGCAACCAGGCATTCTGTGCCGCGATCCAGACACTGGCAGGCACGGGGGATGAAGTGATCCTGCCGATGCCCTGGTATTTCAACCACAAGATGTGGCTTGACATGCAAGGCATCCGTACCGTTGCGCTACGTTGTGGGCCGGACATGGTGCCGCAAGCCGCAGAGGCGGCGAAGCTGATCACCGATCGCACCCGCGCGATCGTGCTCGTCAGCCCCAACAACCCCTCCGGCGCGGAATACCCGGCCGAAACCTTGCGCGCTTTCTTCGAGCTGGCGCGTTCGCGTGGGCTGGCACTGGTCGTGGACGAAACCTATCGCGATTTCGACTCGCGCGAGGGGGCGCCCCATGACCTGTTCCAGGATCCCGACTGGGGCGACACGCTGATCCATCTCTACAGCTTCTCCAAGGCCTACCGGCTGACGGGCCATCGCGTCGGCGCGCTGGTCGCCAGCGTCGCACGCATGATCGAGATCGAGAAATTCCTGGACACCGTCGCCATCTGCGCGGCCCAATTCGGCCAGATCGGTGCAGCCTGGGGAATGGCCAACCTCAAGGACTGGCTGGCCGGCGAACGCGCCGAGATCCTCACCCGCCGCCGCGCCATGATCGATGGCATGGCAACACTGGATGGCTGGCGCCTCAAGGGCTGCGGCGCCTATTTCGCCTGGGTCGAGCATCCCTGGGACATCCCCTCGCCGGAGCTCGGCAAGCGGCTGGTGGCCAAGGCGGGCGTGCTGCTGCTGCCCGGCACCATGTTCATGCCCGAAGGTGAAATCGAGGGCGCACGTCATACTCGCATCGCCTTCGCCAACATCGACAGCGCCGGAATCGAAGTATTGATGCAGAGGCTGCGCGATTTCCGGCCGTGAGTCCGGTGGGCGTCAGCTCGAGGTGAGTATCGAGCCGCCGCATATCTGACCGGCTCCGCACTCGGAGCCCCGGCGGGCCCGCGGCCTGGAGCGACTCAGTCCGCACCGGCACCACGCTGCCGGTGCGTCTGCAATCGCTCACTCCCTCACTTGGCGAACTTCAGGATCTGCCAGTCGCCATCCACTCCATCGCCGCTGGCCACTGCGCCCGGCGTGTCCTTGGAATACATGTGCAACGGTTTGCCCTGATACGTCCACTGACGCACACCGTCGCTGCGCTTGATGATCTTCCAATCGCCAACGTCATTGGCACTGGCCGACGCGACCACTGGCGGCCACAGCTTCGCGCACTGGCCCTGGCAGAGGGTCTTCATCGTCTGATGGCTCTTCGACCAGTAGACCGCGTAGGCCTGATCATTACGGATCACATAGAAGGCGCCCTCTTCGAACAAGCTCAGCTCGGCCGGCACCACGGGCGGAATATTCATCGAATCTTCTCAACTATGGATGAAATGGAGAATCGTTGTGCAGCCAGCACGGCGCGGCCGGCAAGGCACAACAGCATACAGCGCGCGACCGCCGGATTCATAGGTGCCGCCTCCGCGCGCCACACCCTGACAAGATCTCCATGCGGCGCCGGACACAAGCCCGACACGCATTGACAAACGCCCGCACAATAAGCTCGTGAAACTGCACTGGTCATCCCCAGGAGGAGAGCAGAATGCAGAACTCCAAGATCGCCGTCGCTCTATTGTTGCTGGCGTCGACCGCAGCGTTTGGCGAACCGCCGCCAGGCCCACCGCCCGGCGGAGCGCCGGTCGAAGCGCTCGCGCGGGATCTCGGCCTCGATGCGGCTCAAAAGACCGAGGTGAAGCGCATTTTCGAAGAGCATCGCGCGCAACTGGAGGCGCAGCGAGCGCAGAACGATTCCCGATTGCTCGAACAGCTGAGCGCCGTGCTCAGCGCCGAGCAACTGGAAAAATTCGAATCGCTGCGCCAGAAGCAGCGCCCGCCCGGCCCTCCACCGCGCGAATAAGCCAACACCGCCGCGGATTGACCGTGCCGGCGGGTCAAACAGCCGGCATCGGCAACACGATCGTGACTCGCAAGCCACCGTCCTTGCGATTGCGCAGCGTGATGGCTCCTCCGTGATCGAGCACGATCGCGCGCGCCGATGCGAGCCCCAGTCCGATCCCGCCGGTATCCTTGTTGCGTGACGTTTCGACACGGAAGAACGGTTCGAACACCCGTTGCTGCAGCGACTCGGGAACGCCCGGCCCGGCGTCGTCGATCTCGATCGTGCATTCCCCGGCGCCT
The DNA here is from genome assembly GCA_039807315.1 of Steroidobacter sp. Lineage (GTDB taxonomy): Bacteria > Pseudomonadota > Gammaproteobacteria > Steroidobacterales > Steroidobacteraceae > Steroidobacter. The sequence goes on from JBDHQY010000042.1 coordinate 6,460, forward strand.
GGCCGCAGACGGACTCTGGCGCGCTCACCGTATTTCAGTGCGTTGTCCAGGACGTTCGAAAAGACACGCCGCAATGCCACCGGATCACCTTCGATCGGCAGCGCTTCCCCACCCTCCAGCTGCACGTCATGCCCGACGTCCGCCTGGTCGTCGACGACGCTCTCGACAAGCAGCCGCAGATCCAGGCGTTCGCGCTGAGCGCCCAGCGAACGCTCCCTGAGGAAGTCGAGCGCCGCGGCAACCATCAGTTTCATTTCCTGGATATCCGCCCCAACCTTGTCCTTGAGCGGCGATTGCAGATCGTCCAGGCGAAATGCGAGCCGCGTAAGCGGTGTACGCAGATCATGCGCAATCGCACCCATCATCTGCGCGCGCTCCTGCAGCAGCCGGTTCAGTCGGGCCTGCATGGTATTGAAGGCATCGATGGCCGCAATCATCTCCGCGGGACCATCTCGCGGCAACGGCGGCGCATTCACGTCGGAACCCACTCGGCGAGCGGCCTCGGCAAAGCGACGCAGCGGAGCTGCGAGCGCGAATGCGAAGAGCCACGCAAGCGGCGCCAGCACCAGCAGCCCGAGCCCGAACAACAGCAGCGCGTATGTCTGAAACGCGGATGGGAATCGTGGCGGGACACTTTCCAGGATGCGCCAGCGGCCATCGTCGGCCAACCAGGCGAGAAGGAATTCGCGGCGCAACTGGGGATCCTGGGCGCCAAAACCGCCCTGCCCGGACGGAAGCAAGTCATGGCGAGTAACGAAGGCGCGCACTCGCTGGGAATCTGTCGTCAAAAGCGCTGCGAGCAGCGGCACAAGCTCCGTGGACGCGGCTTCATCCGTGCCCACCGGTGCCGACGGCTCGATGGTCGATTCCCGCAAGGTCCAGTCACGCTGCGGCTGACCAGACGGACCCGGTCCGGGTGCCAGGCCCTCCGGCGGCGGCCCACGCGGAGGAGGGCCATCCGCCTGAAACGGCTCACGCATCGCAGGCAGCCGCGCGCTCCGCGACGGTCCATCGAACGCAGGCGGCCGACCATTTCCAGGCATCGACGACATACGCAACATGCGCGCCGCATCGGACAGATACAGCGGCTCGCTGGATGACGGCGGCCGCAACACGAGCAGCGCCAGACCGATTGCATCCGCGACGATCAATACGACGATCATCAAGGCGAAGGTGCGGGCGAAGATCGACAAACCGAGGCCGCGCCGGTAAGTCACAGGCGCGTCACTTTGGGAATCAGCATGTACCCCTCGTTGCGCACGGTGCGAATCATTTCCGTCCCCGTGCGCTCGTTGAGCTTGCGACGCAGGCGACTGATCTGGCTGTCGATCGCCCGATCGTAGACTTCGACGTTGCGTCCGTGCGTGATATCAAGGAGTTGATCGCGGCTCAGCACACGCTGCGGATGCTCGGCAAATGTGCGCAGAAGCGCGAATTCGCCGTCCGACAGGCTGATGTACGTGCCGGCTGGATCGCGCAGGTCGCGACGCGTCACGTCGAGCCGCCAGCCTGCGAACTCGTAGCGGGCGGTATCCGGCTGTGAGCCTGCCCGCTGCGCGTTCAAGTGCTCTCGACGCAGCAGCGCCCGCACCCGGGCCAGCAGCTCGCGCGGGTTGCAGGGTTTCGCGAGATAGTCGTCGGCCCCGACTTCCAGTCCGATGATGCGATCGGTGTCGTCGCCAAGAGCACTGAGCATGATCACCGCCGGACCGCCTTCGGCCATGAGACGGCGGGCTGCGCTCAAGCCATCTTCGCCGGGCATCATGACATCCAGAATGACCAGGTCGGGACGCTCGATTTCGATGGCGCGGCGCATTTCCGTGACGTTCGCAGCCGCCTGTACACGATACCCATGACCGGCCAGGAAATCGGTTATCAGCTTGCGCAGGTCGGGATCGTCATCAACCACCAAGATCAGCGAGTTCAGGTTCATCGGAACACCGGGCATCGTCATGCGGTCAGTGTGGCATCCGAGTTTAGACCGCGTTTGTCAGCCCTGCCACGGAGCTGGCAAGAATCCGACATCATCGGCCATCGCCGGGCGAAACCGCGCTCCTACGCTGATGCCAAGTTCATCCGGAGGCCGCTGCCGTGAAATTTCCAACGCCCCACGACCACAATCTCGGCCTGCAACACGATCTGGAAACCATGGCCCGCCGGTTTGCCCAGAGACGGCGCATGGTTCAGTTGCTCATGATGAGCAGCGCCGCGGCAGCATTGGGTGCCTGCGGAGACGGCTCGGATGGCGACACTACCGCATCCGCCAGCAGCGATTCGGGTAGCGCCTCTGGCGGCTCCTCCAGCGGCTCCTCGGCTTCCGACAGCTGCGTCGCCACGGCCTCCGAAACGGCCGGCCCGTATCCGGCAGACGGATCCAATACGGTAGGCGGCGTGGTCTCGAACGTGCTGACGCAAAGCGGCGTCGTGAGAAGCGACATACGCAGCAGCTTCGGTGGCTCAACCACCATTGCCCCCGGCGTGCCGCTTGAATTGACGCTCACGCTTCTGAACAGCAACAACCTGTGCGCGCCGCTTTCCGGTTACGCAGTGTACTTATGGCACTGCACGCGTGACGGCAACTATTCCCTGTATTCCGGCCCGGCCCTGGACGAGAACTTTCTGCGCGGCGTGCAGGTGGCGGACGCCAGCGGTCAGGTGAAATTCACGACCATCTTTCCCGGATGTTATTCGGGGCGCTACCCGCACATTCATTTCGAGGTCTATCCGAGCCTGGAAATGGCGACGCTGTATGCGAACCGGGCGCACACTTCGCAGCTGGCACTGCCGCGCGACATTTGCAGCACGGTCTACAGCGGCGCGGAAGGCTACTCCGCCAGCGTGAGAAATCTCAGCTCGGTGACGATCTCGAACGACAATGTCTTCGGGGACAACTCGGCCGCGCAGATGGCGGCCATGACCCCCTCACTCAGCGGCGACATTGTGGCGGGCTATGTCGGAGCAGCGTTGCTGGGCATCCCGGCATAGACGCAGCCGAATACGGCGGCGGCGCCACGCCTGTGCAGAGCCTGCCCGCGAAAGCGGGGCGGAAACCTCATCTTGTCGAGCCGGATGGATTCACCATGTGGCTGATCGATGAGCTCCCATCAACGCCAATCCTTGAGCCACTGACGAGAACTCGTCCCCACCCATCAGCTTCTCGGCGCCGAACTGCAGCGCAAAGATGTTACGGACTGCCGGCACCAAGGCGGTACCACCTGTCATGAACACGCGCGTGATCTGCGCCGATGAGACTCCGGCCGTCTGCAGCGCCCGATTCGACGCCGCTGCAATTCTCGAAAGATCGTCCGCGATCCAGTGCTCGAACTCGAACCGCGTCACGGCACGATCGATCTCGACCGCCCCTGCCTTGAAGATCAGGCGGGCCGTGTCGCGCAGCGTCAATTCCTGCTTGACTCGAGACACGGCCTGGAACAGCGTAAAGCCTTCCTCATTGCGAATGACGTGGACCAGGCCTTCGAACGCCTGCCTGTCCTGGGCGCAGCGGAGAATCTCGATGATGTGCCGCAGCGTCTGACGATTGTTCATCATCGACAGCTGATGCCAGCTGGCGAAGTTGGCATAGATCCATAGCGGGATCGGCAGCGGTTTGCTCTCCGGCCGGAATTGCGAACCCATGCCGAGCGCCGGACAGACCGCGTTGTAGACGATCTGGTAATCGA